>CABUQI010000104.1 GCA_902493545.1 uncultured Collinsella sp.
TATCGCGAGCAGGTCAAGCAGTTTATCCTCGATCACGCCGACGAGATGTGCGACGAGTGCCGCGAGCGCGCCGAGCTCAACCCGCTGCGCGCCTTCGACTGCAAGAACGACCATTGCCGCGAGATCATGGCCGACGCTCCGCTGATGGGCGACAACCTGTGCGATGAGTGCCGCGAGCACTACGAGCAGGTCAAGCGCTATCTGGACGCCGCCGGTATCGAGTATGTCGAGGATCCCACCCTGGTGCGCGGCCTGGACTACTACACCCGTACTGTCTTTGAGGTCGAGGCTCCCGGCGCCGGTGTCGGCTCCATCGGTGGTGGCGGTCGCTACGATGGCCTCGTTGAGCTCGAGGGCGGTAAGCCCACGGCGGGCGTCGGCTTTGCCGTCGGTTTTGAGCGCGCCCTGCTGGCCCTGCAGGCCTTTGGCAGCGATCTGGGTGCCGAGGAGGCCCCGTGCGTTTATGTCGCCAACGCCGGCAAGGAGCTGCGCCAGAACGTCTTTGCCATTACGCAGGAGCTTCGCGCCGCAGGTATCGTGACCGAGGCCGACTATCAGGGCCGTTCGCTCAAAGCCCAGTTTAAGCAGGCCGATAAGGTAGGCGCCAAGCTCATCCTGGTCCTGGGCGGCGACGAGCTTGCCGCCGGCAAGGTCAAGGTGCGCGACATGGAGAGCCATGAAGAGGTCCTTGCCGATCTGGCCAACGTTGTCGAGGCGGTTCGCGAGCGCCTGTAGCGCATCTTTTTGAGCTGCGGACCCGCTAACATTTCCCTCTCGCGGCGAGCGATTGTTACGGGGGTGTTTCGCATTTATGCTGAATGCCCCCGTTTGTGTATGCCGTCCACCGAGAAATACGACCATTTAGGGCAAAAACCCTTGCAATGCAGAAAATACTTTTGTGTGGTAAAGCGCAATCAGTGTCGAAAGTATTTCTCAAGCGCCTATAATGAATACCGCATGTTACGTGCATAGAAGGAGGAATGGGAGGAAACGTGGCTGAGAACCTAAGCAACCAGTCTGTACCCGAAGCCGCGGCGCGCGTCGCTGCCGTGGTCAACCGCCTCGTTAACCGAATCGGCTCGAATGCCGAGTCCAGGGAGCGTCTCGCCGAGATCGAGATCCCCGAGGAGCTGCGCGACAATCTGGCGTTGTTCCTGCGCCTGGAGCGTCGTGTGCTTAGCGAGTATGATCCTGAGATCGCGGACCTGTTCGACAAAATCCTGTCGGCCGAGATTGTGGCCAATGCCGGCAACCCCGGTACCCGTGCTGCCGACGAGGCCGTCGACGAGCAGGGCGTGCCCACCGCCGACGAACCCACTGCCGTGGCATTTCGTGAGGTCGTCGATTTGATCGACAGCCTGCCGCTCGATAAGCAGCAGGTCATTGTCCGCGCCTTTACGAGCTTCTTCCATCTGGCAAACCTGTCGGAGGAGAACTACCGTGTGGCGCAGCTGCGCGAGCGCGAGGCCGGTGCGTCGACCGATACCGAGGTCGATCCCGCCAACGAGCTCACCGTCGCCTATCACCAGCTGGTGAATGAGCTGGGCGTCGAGGGCGCCAACGAGCTGCTCGGCAAGCTTGAGTTCCATCCCGTCTTTACCGCGCACCCCACTGAGGCCCGTCGTAAGGCCGTCGAGGGCAAGATTCGCCGTATCTCCAACCTGCTGGAGGAGCGTCCGCGTCTGGGCGGCTCCGACCTGGTGGAGAACGAGCGCCATATGCTGCAGGAGATCGACGCCCTGGTGCGTACGAGCCCCATCGCGCTCAAGAAGCCCACGCCGGTCGAGGAAGCCGATACCATCATCGACATCTTTGATAACACGCTGTTCGACGTTATCCCCGTCATCTACCGTCGTTTTGACGACTGGGTGCTGGGCGACAAGGCCGGTACCGTGCCGCCGCTGTGCCCGGCGTTCTTCCATCCCGGCAGCTGGATCGGTTCCGACCGCGACGGTAACCCCAACGTCACCGCCAAGGTGAGCCGTGAGGTCGCCGCCAAGTACTTTACCCACATGGTGCTCAAGCTCGAGGACAAGTGCCGCCGCATCGGCCGCAACCTCACGCTCGAGGCCACCTACAGCAAGCCGTCTGCCGAGCTCATCAACCTGTGGAACCATCAGGTCGAGATGAGTACCCAGTACACGGCCCGCGCCGAGCTGATTTCCGAGCACGAGCCGCATCGCGCCGTCATGCTCGTCATGGCCGACCGTCTGAACGCCACCGTCCGTCGCATCACCGACACCATGTACCACAGCGCCGACGAGTTCCTGGATGACCTGCGCGTCGTCCAGCGTTCGCTTGCTGCCTGCGGTGCCGTCCGTGCCGCCTACGGCCCGGTCCAGACCATCATCTGGCAGGTCGAGTCCTTCGGCTTCCATATGGTCGAGATGGAGTTCCGTCAGCATTCCGTGGTGCACGCCCGCGCCCTCAAGGATATCCACGAGAACGGTATCCATGGCGACCTGCAGCCCATGACGCGCGAGGTCATCGATACCTTCCGCGCTATCGGCTCCATCCAAAAGCGCTACGGCAAGAAGATGGCGCACCGCTACATCATCTCGTTCACCAAGAGCGCCCAGCATGTGGCCGACGTCTTTGAGCTTGCCCACCTGTCCTTTGCACACGAGGAGGATGTCCCCGAGCTCGACGTGATCCCGCTGTTCGAGCAGCTCGAGGACCTCGAGGGCTGCGTCGACGTGCTCGACCAGATGCTTACGCTGCCCGTGGTGCAGAAGCGCCTTGCCCAGACCAACCGCCGCATGGAGGTCATGCTGGGCTATTCCGACTCCTCCAAGGACGCCGGTCCTACCACGGCCATGCTCGCACTGCACTCCGCGCAGGAGCGCATCGCCAAGTGGGCAGAGAAGAACGATATCGACCTGGTGCTCATGCACGGTCGCGGCGGTGCCGTGGGCCGTGGCGGCGGTCCGGCCAACAAGGCCGTGCTGGCGCAGCCCAAGGGTTCGGTCAACTGCTTCTTTAAGCTCACCGAGCAGGGCGAGGTCATTTTTGCCCGTTACGGCAACCGCACGCTGGCTCAGCGTCATGTTGAGTCCGTTGCCGCCGCAACGCTTTTGCAGTCGGCCCCGAGTGTCGAGAAGACCAACACCGAGACCACGCAGAAGTTCTGGGATATGGCCGAGAAGCTCAACACCGCAAGCCACGAGCGCTATCTGGACCTGCTGAACACCGAGGACTTTACGCCATGGTTCTCGACCGTGACGCCGCTGACCGAGGTCGGTCTGCTGCCGATCGGCTCGCGTCCCGCCAAGCGCGGCCTGGGCGCCAAGTCGCTCGATGACCTGCGTACCATTCCGTGGATCTTCAGCTGGAGTCAGGCGCGCATTAACCTGGCCGCTTGGTACGGCCTGGGCACCGCCTGCGAGCAGCTGGGCGATCTTGACCAGCTCAAGGCTGCCTACCAGGAGTGGCCGTTCTTCCGCACCTTTATCGACAACATCGAGATGTCGATCGCCAAGACCGACCAGCGCATCGCCAAGATGTATCTGCACCTGGGCGATCGCCAGGATCTGTCCGAGAAGGTCTTTACCGAGATGCAGCTCACCCGTAAGTGGGTCCTTGCCATCGTCGGTGACGAGTGGCCGCTGCAGCGCCGCCGCGTGCTCGGCTGCGCCGTCCGCGTGCGTAACCCCTACGTTGACGCCCTGTCCATCGCCCAGGTTCGCGCCCTTCGTGAGGTGCGTATGAACCAGGACGAGATGGCCGAGGAGAAGAAGGCCGAGTACATGAGCCTGATTCTTTCGACTGTGACCGGCGTCTCGGCAGGACTGCAGAACACGGGGTAATCGATAGCCCTGTAGTCGTCCGGGTCCGCCATTAGTTTACTTTTAGGCACGTCCTCGGACATGCAAGAAGCCCTCGCTGCGCACTTCGTGCGGCGAGGGCTTCTTGCGTCCTGCGGAGTGTGCCTAAAAGTAAACTAATGGCGGGCCCTGCGATGTCCGGTCTTCGGCGGATTACTGGCTGGGGGAATTAATGGCGCGCTTCGCGCGTTTGGAAGGGGCTTCGTGCTGCGGAATGCATTCAGAGGGAAACCCGTCGGGTCCCTTCGTCCTCGGTCTTCAGGGATTGGGGCTGAAGGGATTAAAGTGCGCTTCGCGTCCAATGCGGAGTGCGGCGAGGGCTTCTTGCGTCCTGCGGAGTGTGCCTAAAAGTAAACTAATGGCGGGCCCTGCGATGTCCGGTCTTCGGCGGATCAGCCGCTGGGTGAGGGTGGTGCTTGGGGCGACGTGCAAAAAAAAGGAGTTTTCAGCAGCCAAAGATTGGTGCATAAGGCTATGGGTGACGTTTGCGGCCCCTGTTGATGCTTTTGCACGACGATTGGGCTTTGGCGATGTTCATATATGGCTGGTTTCTCGCCGCATGCTATCCAGATGGGACGAGTCATGAGGACTATCTACCTTTTGAAAGACTTTTGACACCAAAATCTTATCCCGCGATGCTGAATACTCGCAAAAATGCACGCTCCGGAGGGTACCACCCTGTTACGGCTAGAAATCCATGCGCCATTTTATGCAATTAATTAACGCATTTATGCAAAATGGCTTACGTGCGTACGTCTCGGGCTAGATGTTTGCCTCGGCGCTGCGTAAATCATCCTGTCTATAGTGTCTTTGACAGGCGGCCGCGGTCCCCTTTGGGGTCGCGGCCGTTTTATTGTAGGTCAAATATGAACGTTGTGTTAATGAGTCGGTGGACGGTGGTGTTTTTCGGTGA
>CABUQI010000105.1 GCA_902493545.1 uncultured Collinsella sp.
GATCCGAGACTTTCGGTTCGCTTACGCATGGCTTTGACCATTTCCTGTGCTAGTTGAATCTGCGATTGCAGGCGGGCGAGGGCTGCGACTTCGCTGTCCTGGGCTTTCTGTGTGCTCAAGGTCGTTGCCTCTGTCTTCAAGCCCTCAAGCTCGTGTAGTGCCTCGGATAGGCCCGTCTCGGTGCGGTTGATCATGCAATAGGTGCTCATCGTGTGCTTAAGGCTGTGTGTCAGGCGTTCGGCATCTGTTGTGGCAATGCCATGCTGGGGGAGGTCGATATCCGTCTTCGGGGCCACCTCAGGTGCATTCTGCGCTGCAAGGGCTGCCGATGCGCCCGCAATGCGACCGAACACGATGCCGTTGGCGCTTGACAAGCCACCAATGCGGTCGGCGCCGTGCATGCCGCCTGTCGCCTCGCCGCAAGCGTAGAGGCCCTCAACGCCTGTGTACGCGGTCTTATCGATCTTGATACCGCCGTTGGCGGCGTGGGCATACATCGCAACGCGCATCTCGTCAGTCGGGGCGATACCGTGCTCGTCTTGCAGCCAGGTGGCAAAGGTCTGCACAAACTCTGGGACATCTTCGCGGGGGAAGTCGTAGTGGAGTGCCAGGCCTTCGACACCTGCCTGATCGATGACGAGATCGATAGCGCGGGAGGCCAAGCGTGACGTGAAAGGACCATATCCAGAGCGCTGCTCGAGCAGGTCGTCCAGCTTGTCGTCTGCAATATCTACCGGCTGGTCTACATGTACGTAGCGCCAGGTTTTCTCGTTGAAGACCAAGTTGCGCCTGGGCTCGATGAAGCCGGGCATCATCTGCATGAACTCTATATTAGTAAGTGTTGCGCCGTGCGCGAGTGCGATGGCCTGCGAGGAGCTGAGCACATCAGCCGACGTAAGGCTACGCTCGAACAGGCCGCCTGTGCCACCGGCTGCGATGATCGTGGCCTTGGCAGCAAAGGGCACGATTCGATTTTCGGTGAGGTCGTAGAGCACGGTTCCGGTTATTCTGCCGTTCGTGTCCTCAACAAGGTCGATAAGCTCATGGCGGGGGAGCAGGCGAATGCCGAGCGACTCGATCCGGGTCGTCAGAGCGTCCTCAAGGGGCTTGCGGGTGAGGCCGCGCCACATGCGCGTCTTGTGGTCAAAGCAGGGGATAAATTGCTTTTGCTGAGCACTCTCGGCGCTTTGCGGACGCTGGAGCTCAACGCCCAGGTCTTGCTCGAGCCATTCAATTGCTTGGGGAATGCCGTGGACGAACGTTTGGACGAGTTCGGGGTCGGCAACGCCGCCGCCGACGGTCAGGATGGTGTCGATGAGGTCCTGCTCGTCGTCTTCGTCAACGGGACCGATGAGGCCGAGGCCCCAGGTACCCGGGAAGAAGCTCGATCCACTCATGGTCTTGCCGGCGCTTGCCACAGTGACGGTTGCACCCGTGCGTGCCGCTTCGATGGCGGCACAAAGGCCCGCAATGCCAGATCCAATTACCAGTACATCAGTCGATTCCATCGTATTCCTTTCTCGTCCGGCGCATTGTCGCACGGGTGATCGGCAAAGGGGCCGCAAAGACTCGGCAAATCGGTAAAGGGCAAATATGGCAGGTGGGCGTCATGGATACTCTGACGCTCCATCTCATCACATCTCGTATTTCGCCCCAGCTGATATATCGGCATTAGCTACCCTGCGCCAGCGCAAACAAAAAGAGCCGCTACCTTGAAAGGTAGCGGCTCCAAAGCTCAACTATATGAGCATCGCGCGGGCGCGATTAGGCCTTGAGGGCCTCCTCGACGGCGACAGCGCAGGCGACGGTGGCACCGACCATGGGGTTGTTGCCCATGCCGATGAGACCCATCATGTCGACGTGCGCAGGCACGGAGGAAGAACCGGCGAACTGGGCGTCGGAGTGCATACGGCCCATGGTGTCGGTCATGCCGTAAGAGGCAGGGCCGGCGCCCATGTTGTCCGGGTGCAGGGTACGGCCAGTGCCGCCACCAGAAGCGACGGAGAAGTACTTCTTGCCAGCCTCGATGCGCTCCTTCTTGTAGGTGCCAGCGACGGGGTGCTGGAAGCGCGTGGGGTTGGTGGAGTTACCGGTGATCGAGATGTCGACGTTCTCGTGCCACATGATGGCAACGCCCTCGCGGACGTCGTCGGAGCCGTAGCAGTTAACGGCGGCGCGGGGACCATCGGAGTAGGGGATGGTCTCGACGACCTTGAGCTCGCCCGTGTAGTAGTCGAACTGGGTCTTCACGTAGGTGAAGCCGTTGATGCGGGCGATGATCTGAGCAGCGTCCTTGCCCAGACCGTTGAGGATGACGCGCAGCGGCTTCTTGCGAGCCTTGTTGGCGTTCAGAGCCAGGCCGATAGCGCCCTCGGCGGCAGCGAAGGACTCGTGGCCGGCCAGGAAGGCGAAGCACTCGGTGTCGTCGGAGAGCAGCATAGCGCCCAGGTTGCCGTGGCCCAGACCGACCTTGCGGTCCTCGGCGACGGAGCCGGGAACGGTGAAGGCCTGGATGCCCTCGCCGATGATGGCGGCAGCCTCAGAAGCGGACTTGGCGCCACGCTTGACAGCGAGAGCGCAACCGAGGGTGTAGGCCCACTCGGCGTTCTGGAAGGCGATGGACTGGGTGTTGTTGACGATCTCACGCGGGTTGAAGCCTTTGTCGGTGCAGATCTGCAGAGCTTCCTCGAGGGAGGCGATGCCGTTGTCGGCGAGGCACTTGTTGATCTTGTCAGCGCGGCGCTCGTAACCTTCGAACGTAACAGTCATAGTTATTTCCCTCCCTTTCTACTCGTGAACCGGGAACACGCTGGCGACGGAGTGAGTCTCCTCGTCGGTGCGCGGGTCGATGTACTTGGCAGCGTTCTCCCACTGACCATAGTGGCCCATAGCGCCAGCGATGGCCTCCTCGGGGGTCTTGCCGGCCTTGACGGCGTCGGTGAACTTGCCGAGGTTCAGGAACTCGAATGCGATGATCTCGTTCTTGTCGTTGAGAGCCATGCGGGTGACGTAGCCCTGAGCGAGCTCGAGGTAACGAGCGCCCTTGGCCTTGGTGCCGAACATGGTGCCGACCTGAGAGCGAAGGCCCTTGCCGAGGTCGTCGAGGGAGGCGCCCACGGGCAGGCCGCCCTCGGAGAACGCGGTCTGGCTGCGGCCGTAAACGATCTGCAGGAAGATCTCGCGCATAGCAACGTTGATGGCGTCGCAGACGAGGTCGGTGTTGAGGGCCTCGAGGATGGTCTTACCGGGAAGGATCTCGGAAGCCATGGCGGCAGAGTGGGTCATGCCCGAGCAGCCGATGGTCTCAACGAGGGCCTCCTCGATGATGCCGTCCTTGACGTTCAGCGTGAGCTTGCAGGCGCCCTGCTGAGGTGCGCACCAACCCACACCGTGCGTAAGACCGGAGATGTCGGAAATCTCCTTAGCCTGGACCCACTTGCCCTCCTCGGGGATGGGTGCGGGGCCGTGGTATGCACCCTTGGCAACGGGGCACATGTTCTCCACTTCCTGTGAGTACTGCATGCCTCTCCTCTCTATCGTGTTGGCGTCCCGTCTGGGGGTCGTGGCTGGCGATTGCCGGGCGACCCTTCGAAAGGGACATGACATGCAGTCCCTATAATACCGCGAAATGCACGGAATATTCGGCGAACGGCTCAGTTTTCGTAGCGAGAAGTCCGGAAGTTTTAATTGAAACGATTTAACTCTATGTTTGTGGTCGCGAACTTCCATAGAGGGGGTCCGTCTTTGGCAAGCTTTTGGTCAGCTCTTGTAAGCGTTGCAGGGGTTGACCTGTTGCAACGGTGCCGTTCGCCGCCTGTTTGCTGCCTTTTGCCGCGCGAGTGTATTGTTTTGCGTGAATGTTTTGATGGCACGCTTCAATCGTGCTGTATTGGATGGCAAGCAGATCCCGGCGAAGGGAGCGCCATGCAGCGCGTTTGGAGAACGGTTACCGGCTTTTACCATGTCTGTGCCCGCGGTATGTGCAAGCAGCTCATCTTTGAGGGCGATGAAGACCGGTGGAAGTTTTTGGAGCTGATGCGCGACTGCTGCCGCGAGGCGGGCGTGACGGTTATCGCCTGGTGCCTTATGGGTAATCACGTGCATTTGGTGCTTGCAGATTACGAGGACAGGATGAGCGCGGCGATGCACCGGCTGCTTTTGACGTACGCGCGGCGGTTCAATAAACGCACGGGGCGCACGGGCCATCTGTTCCAGAACCGTTTTGACCGGCGCTCGCTCGATACCGACTGGCAGGTGATGGAGGCTATTCGCTCCGTACACGCCGATCCGCTGGAGGCTGGCATCAGCTTAATCGAGCGTTATCCCTGGAGCAGCTTTGCGGAGCATTTGTGCGCTTACGACGGTGACGCGGCTGATGTCGCGAGAGGATTTTCTGATCCTTCTTGCGTGCTTGAGCTTTTTGGTTCTGCCGAGGGCTTTATTACCCATTCGCTTTCGACGCCCGACGGCGGCGAGCCAGCGCTGGGCGATATGAAAGAGACGGAGTGGGAACGCCACGCCTTTGCCGGCAAATTGGCGAAGAGCCTCGGGGTTCCGCTTCGCGGGGTTAAAGCCGCACCGCCGGCGCAGCGCGATACCGTTATTTTTGGATTGCACGATGCCGGTTTTACGGTGCGCCAGATTGAGCGGTATACCGGGATTGGCAAAAGTACCGTCTCTCGTATCGTGCGCGC
>CABUQI010000106.1 GCA_902493545.1 uncultured Collinsella sp.
ACAACTAAACATGACATGCAAAAAGACCCTGCAGCGCGTGCGAGCTGCAGGGTCTTTTGTTAAGTGACGGATCGCTTGTGGAGCCGCGCTCCATTTTGCTCGTTAGCCCTCCTTGCGAACTTTTTGCAGGTAGCGGTAGACGCTGGGCTCCGAGATGCCCAGCGCGGTGGCGGCGCAGGCCACGGCGCCCTTGAGCATGAACACCCCGTTGCCGTTGAGGTGGCGAATGACGTCCACGCGGTCGCTCTGACCAAGCGACGCTACATCCAGCCCGCGCGCGCTCAGCAACTCGGCAATGCTGCGGTCAATGAGCTCCTGTGTGGACTCCGAAAGGCTTTCGACCTCGATAGGGGCGGGCTCCGTGCGCGTCGGCGCCGCGTCGAAGCACGCCATGAGCTGCTGCGCCATGGCGTTGATGGAGCGTACGGTCGAGAGGTCGGTGTTGACGCAGAGCATACCGACGATCTCGTCATTCTCGCGGATAAAGTACGTCGCCGACTCCAACGTCTTGCCGCCGGCACCGCGCCCCTCGTAGCCCGTAATAAACGGCAGGTCGCGATACTTGGCGTCGTGCATGATCTTGAGTGCCAGATCGGTGGCGGGACCGCCGACCTTGCGGCCGCTCACGATGCCGTTGCGAATATCGACGATGGCGTGGTCGGGATCCGAGAAATCGTGCAGCACGATTTCGCTGTTTTTGCCGAGTATCTGCTCCAGAAAATCGACCATCGGCAAAAAGCGGCGTACGGTCTCGTTCACGGGCAACTCCTTTGGGTGAAAACGGAAATGTTCATAACAATTTTTTCTCATGGTAACACGCTGCCCACCATCTCGTATATCCGCAGGTACATTGCGTAATGCAGACGAACGGTAGGAATTTAGCGGTAAACGGTTGACCAAAAGAAAAGTTAGATGTTATTTTGACCAGACACTTTCCTGACCTGCGGAAATGCGTTATTTCAGCTGAAGAATGGTCTGATAACAAAAAATTATTATTGAGAATGAGAATCATCTTTAATACGATATGCAATGAAGGCACAACCTCAACCCCGCACTGCGTCACAATAGAGCGTTAGATGCGAAAACAACTACTTCGAGGATTGGTGGTCAAATGACCCAGGAGACGGTTACGAACGGCACTGAAGCCCTGTTCACTCGCGAAGGCATGCCTCCCGTTAAGGAAATGATCCCGTGTGCCCTTCAGCACGTACTGGCATCGTTTGCCGGCATCATTACCCCGGCGGTCATCATGGCCGGCGTCTACGGCTTTAATAGCCAGCAGAGCACCGACATCATCCAGGTCGCGCTCATTCTTTCGGCGATCGACACGGCCCTTCAGGCTTTCGCCCCCTTCCGTCGCATCGGCGGCGGCCTGCCCATCGTCATGGGCGTTTCGTTCGCGTTCCTGCCGGCCCTGCAGGCCATGGGTGCCTCGGGCTTTAGCTTTGGTGCACTGCTGGGCGGCGAGATCGTCGGCGGCGCCGTCGCGGTCCTCTTTGGTCTGGCTTACAGCAAGATCAAGTGGCTGTTCCCGCCCGTCGTGACCGGTACGGTCATCTTCTCCATTGGCGTCTCTCTCTATCCCACGGCTGTCAAGTATATGGCCGGCGGTATGGGTACGCCGCTGTGGGGCACCCCGCAGGCCTGGTGCGTCGCTCTTATCACCTTCGCCGTGGTCTTTGCGCTCGCCAACTTTGGCAAGGGCACGCTCAAGCTGGGATCCGTGTTCTTTGGCATGATCGTTGGTATGATCGTCTCCATCCCCTTTGGCATGATCGACTTCTCCAGCGTCGCCACCGCCCAGGTCTTCGCCCTTCCCAAGCTCATGCCCTACGCGCTCGAGTTTGATCCCGAGGTCTGCATTACCCTCGCCGTCGTGTTCCCCATGGTTGCCATCCAGGTTATCGGTGACGTCTCCGCCGCCTGCCTGGGCTCCATCGACCGTATGCCCACCGAGCGCGAGCTCTCCGGCGCTATCGTGTCCCAGGGCCTCACCTCTATGGTCGGCGGTCTGCTGGGCGGTCTTCCCACCAGCGCCCTTGGCCAGAACGTGGGCATCATCTGCTCCAACAAGGTCGTCAACAAGTGGGTCTTTGTGATCATCGCGGCCGTCTTTGCCATCGCCGGCCTGTTCCCGCAGCTCTCTGCCGTCCTTTCCGCTATCCCGCAGCCCGTCATCGGCGGCGCGACCGTCGGCGTCTTTGGCACCATCACCATGAACGGCGTGCGCATGTTCACCCGCGAGGGCCTCACGCAGCGCACTACCACCATCGTCGGTACCTCCGTCGTCTTTGGCCTGGGTATCTGGATGGCCAGCGGTTGCCTTGCCGGTGAGGGTATGCCCACCTGGGTGCCCACCGTCATCGGCTCCAATGCTGTAACCCCCACCGCCATCATGGCCATTGTCCTTAACCTGATCCTTCCGCAGACGCCGGTCGTGGCTCAGCACATCGATGCTGCCAAGGACGCCGCCGTGGATCTGGTCTTGCCCGAGAGCAAGAAGTAACCAATTCGGTGCTATTCGTCGGCGGACGCATCGCCTCGTCCGCCGACGTCATGCGGCGTCAAGCCGCACTTCAAAGGGTTTGTCCCTTTGGTGAAGCGTTGACGGGAGAGGGCCCGTTTCCGGTGTAGGCCGGCGCTTCGCACTCCGCCATGTCAGAGGTGTCAAACCCCGCCCCTGATGTTGAAGGGAGCATCCATGCTTCTGGTCGCTAACGGTTCCGTCTTTACCCGCAACGCTCAGACCCCGTTCATTCCAAACGGTGCGGTTGCCATTGACGGAGATACGATCGTCGAAGTGGGCCCCGAGTGCGAGCTCAAGGCCAAGTACCCGGATGCCGAGTACGTCGACGCCCGGGGTAACCTCATCATGCCCGGACTCATCAACTGCCACACCCACATCTACTCGGGTCTGGCCCGCGGCCTTGCCATTAAGGGCTGCAACCCCACCAACTTCCTGGAGAATCTCGAGCAGCAGTGGTGGAAGATCGACGACAACCTGACGCTCGACGGCACCAAGGCCAGCGCCTATGCCACGATTTTGGACTCCATCCGCGATGGCGTCACCACGATCTTCGATCACCATGCGAGTTTCTGCGAGATCCCGGGTAGCCTCTTTACCATTAAGGACGCAGCTCAGGAGCTGGGCATGCGTTCGTGCCTGTGCTACGAGGTCTCCGATCGCCGCGGCCAGGAAAAATGCGACCAGGCCATTGCCGAGAACGCCGAATTTGCCCAGTGGGCCGCCAAGGAGCGTCGCGATAACGACAACCATATGATCGCCGCCATGTTTGGCGGACATGCCACCTTTACGCTTTCGGACGAGACCATGGATAAGATGGCCGAGGCCAACAACGGCCTGACCGGCTTCCACATCCATGTGTGCGAGGGCATGAACGACGTGTGGGATTCCCGCCTCAACCGCGGCGGCATCAGCCCCGTCGAGCGCCTGCTGCAGCACAACCTGCTCGGCCCCGACACCATGCTGGGCCACTGCATCCACGTGACGCCTGCCGAGATGGATATCGTCAAGGAGTCCGGCACCTGGCTCGTCAACAACCCCGAATCCAATATGGGCAACGCCGTGGGCTGCGCCCCCGTGCTCGAGTTCTTCCGCCGCGGCATCCCCGTGTGCATGGGCACCGATGCCTACACCCACGATATGCTCGAGAGCCTCAAGGTCTTCCTGATCATTCAACGTCACAACGCCGCTATGCCCAACGTGGGCTGGTGCGAGGCAATGACGATGCTGTTCGAGAACAACGCCAAGATGGCTAGCAAGTACTTCGATCGCAAGCTCGGTGTGCTCGAGGCCGGCGCTGCCGCCGACGTCATCGTCATGGACTACAAGCCCTTTACGCCGCTGAGCGAGGAGAACATCGACGGCCACATGCTCTTTGGCATGATGGGCAAAAACTGCCGCACCACCATCATCAACGGCCGCGTCCTGTACAAGGATCGCGAGTTCGTTGGCATTGATGAGGACAAGATCAACGCGTGGACCATGGCTGAGTCCAAGAAGCTCTGGAGCACGCTCAACGAACGCACCTACTAATTACAAGTAGATTCACGCGCGTCGGATGTTTCGCCGCGTTCGACGCGCGTATAGGCGGCCTCCGCGGGGTCGCCGGCGCTGTGCTAGCGCTACACCGTATTTGCGCCCGTCGCGCGGTCTCGCCGGGCGTTACAGAGAGGAGCTCATTATGAGCGACATCATGAGGCCGATCCCGTTTTCGCAGCTGATGAACTGGATCATCGAGGAGCACAAGACTCAGGGCGCCGTCTTTGGCGTGCGCAAGATGGTCACGACCAACCAGGAGGGCGCGCTTCCCATTTTTGACGAGCGCATCGAGACTCCGTTTGGCCCGGCCGCCGGTCCCAATACGCAGCTGGCCCAGAACATCGTGGCATCCTACGTGGCCGGTTCCCGCTTCTTTGAGCTCAAGACCGTTCAGGTTATGGACGGCGAGGAGCTCTCCAAGTGTGTGAACAAGCCCTGCATCGTGGCGCAGGACGAGTGCTACAACTGCGAGTGGTCGACCGAGCTCGAGGTTCCGCAGGCCTTTGCCGAGTACGTGAAGGCATGGTTTGCCTGCCACCTGATCGCTCGCGAGTACGGCCTGGGCAGCCCGGA
>CABUQI010000107.1 GCA_902493545.1 uncultured Collinsella sp.
TATCGCATTTTGGATGAGCCGCTGCTAGAGGTTGGTTTGGGCACCGCTTTCGATATCAACGATACGCGCGGCATCGACGTCAAGCTCACTCATGCCTACCAAGAAATGCTTGCCGATGGCACCATGGAACGCCTAGTGTCAAAGTACTTTGATGACCCTTCGCCATTTTTGAATATGGAGGGCCTGTCATGATCGATGCGCCCGACCACGCCGCTCAGGAGCGGGGCAATCGTTCGGCAGGGGCATGGCTCCTTGTCGCTCTGCTGGGGATAGTGCTCTCGGTTGCTGCCGGCATGATGAGCTACGGTTACATGACGGCCCAAGCCGAGCAGCGCTTTGCCGACGTTGTCGATTATGTGGCGACGCAGAGCCTTTCCTACGATGCATTCAATAGCGCCTATACGACCAAAAACCTGATACGCGTTATGGAGATTGCCGGAGAGGCAGCGCGCGATATGGAGCGCGACGGTTCGGTGGATAACACAAGGCTGGAGCAATACGCCGACCAGTTCAACGTGAGCGCGCTGATCGTGACGGACGCATCGGGCAATTTGGTGTCCGAGTCCTCGACGGGCGATGTGGACTACGGGTCGCTCGCTACGTATCTCAAAGAATCACCCGTGCTTGAGGTGGCAACTCATCCGCTTAAGTCCTATACCGCCCGCATCACGCTTGCGGATGATTCGGTCGCAGACATTGGCTGCGTGACTCGGCAGGATGGCGAGGGCATCGTTATCGCGGTAAGGCATCAGAGCGCGAAGGCGGTTGCAAGCAATACACTCAAACTGCAGAGCTTGCTTGATGGCTATGAAACCATCGATAGCGGCAATATCGTGATCGAAAGCGACGGCAAGGTCGTTGCGACCAATGCCGTTGAACCCACCGTATTGGGCGTGTTCGATCTGCCTGCGACGGATGTCTTCATTGTCGACGGTATTAAGGATCGATGCCTGGCTGGTAAGGTCAGATTGGTTAACGCCGACGGCGAGTGGTATTTGGGCACATTTGGAAAAGCGCACAAATTCTATGTGTACACCTATGCCTCGGCGCAGCGCTACTTTGAGGTCGCCGCGGCTGTTGCCGCCGGCGTGCTGGTGCTCTACGGCGGTGTTATAGCCGTTGTTGTGACGGTGCGTCGCCGCGCTGATCGTCGACGTTTGACGGACTTGCTGCAGCAGGAGCGCGACTATGGCGACAAGCTGGCAAAGGCGGCGCGTGAGGCCTCGTCTGCCAACTCGGCAAAGACGGAGTTTCTGCGTCGCATGAGCCACGATCTGCGCACGCCCATCAACGGCATTCGCGGCATGGTCGAGGTTGGCGATGCCAATGCGGACGATCTGCAAAAGCAGACCGAGTGCCGCTCAAAGATCTGGATGGCATCGGGACTGCTGCTCGACCTTGCCAACGAGGCACTCGATATGAGCCGCCTGGAGAGCGGGCAGGTCGACCTGGAGCTTGTCCCCACAAACTTGGTGACCCTCAACCACGAGGTGCGCGATATTCTTGAGCGCCAGGCCGAGGAGCGTCTGGTGACAATTATCTGCGACCAGCAGACGCTTAATCATCCCTATGCGCGGGTGAGCGTGACGCACCTCAAGCGCCTGTTGCTCAATATTGCCGGCAATGCCGTCAAGTACAACCGCCAGGGCGGCTACGTTCGCCTGGTGTGCCGCGAGGTGGAGCCAGCGGATGGCGTCCCCGTCTATGAATACACGATCGCCGACAACGGTATTGGCATGAGCGAGGAGTTCCAACAGCACCTCTACGAGCCGTTTTGCCGCGAGGAGCAACAGGTGGAAGGCGCTTCATCGGGAACTGGCCTGGGCGCGCCTATCGCAAAACAGTTGGTCGAGCTTATGGGCGGAACCATGAGCTTTACGAGCGTCTTGGGGCAGGGGACGACGTTTACCATCCGCCTGCCGTTTGAGAAATGCAAGCGCTCCGAGATTCCTCAGGCAGTTCGCGCGGATGCGGGCGATGGCGACGCGCTCCAGGGCCTGCGCGTTTTGCTCGTAGAGGATAACGATCTGAATGCCGAGATCGCGCAGTTTACGCTTGGCCGTGCCGGTGCCGTCGTGACGCATGCTAAGGATGGCGAGTCTGCCGTTGAGGCGTTTGCCGCGAGCGCACCGCACGAGTACGACGTGGTGTTGATGGACATCATGATGCCCGGTATCGATGGCCTTGAGGCCACGCGTCGAATTCGAGCACTCGATCGCGAGGATGCCGCGACCACGCCGATTATCGCCGTGAGTGCCAATGCCTTTGCCGACGACCGCAGACTTTCGCGCGAGGCGGGCATGGACGCGCACCTGAGTAAACCCGTGAGCTCGCAGGAGCTCGTTGAGGCGCTTGCGCACATAGCCGCCGACGCTTCATAAGCATATGGCCCGGTTCCAAGGTGGGTTGGAACCGGGCCATATTGCCATTTGTGAGTTTTGCTTTTGAGGCTTACTTTTCTTGAATCTGCTTGCCGCAAAGATGCTCAATCGTAATCTCGTAGAGCTGGACGCCCTTAATGTCCTTGGCGATTTCCTCTTCGACTTCCTCGGCAGAAGGGTAGTACTTAAGCGCGAGCTGGCGGACTGTATCCTCGATAAACGCGGGAGTGTCATTCGCCAGGCGACAGCGGCCAAAGACCACGGTGCTCATAACGTAGGGAGCCCAGTCACCGTCCTGGTACCACTCGTTGCCGTAAACGGTAAAGCAGACCTTGTCATCGCGCTTGAGTGAATCAACCTTGTGGCCAGCCTTGGCACCATGGAAATAAATCTTGTCGTGCTCGGTGTCAAAGAAGTAGTTGACGGGAATGGCGTACGGGTAGCCATCGTCGCCGTTGACGGCAAAGACGCCGCGCTTGCAGGTGGCGAGCAGTTCGCGCGCTTCCTCGTCAGTGATGGCGCGTTTCTTTCGACGTAAGGGCCTAAACATCGTTGGCTTCCTTTCTGCTGCGTATGGTTGTTGAGCACAAACTATAGCGAAACGGATCCGTTTTTCTTGATGCGGGCGAGTATGTTTTTGAGCTTGTTAAAGTCGAGCGGTTTGGACAGATGGGCGTTCATGCCGGCGTCGTGTGCCGCCTTGGCGTCCTCGGCAAAGGCATTGGCGGTGAGCGCGATGATGGGGATATCGGCTGCATCGACCTTCTCGCTCAGACGAATCGCGCGGGTTGCCTCATAGCCGTCCATGTCCGGCATCATAATGTCCATCAGAATGGCATCGAAGCTGCCGGCGGGACGGCCAACGTATAGGTCGACCGCTTCGTTGCCATCGGCGGCGCGAGTTACGACAATGCCTTCGCTTTCGAGCAGCGCCTGGGCAATCTCGGCATTGAGCTCGTTATCTTCTGCCAAAAGAACGTTCATGCCGGCAAGCGAGCAGCTGTCTGCTTGCTCGTCCGCGCGTTCTCTTGCCTGAGGGTCTTTGTCGATATCGAGCGGAATCTGGACGTTGAACGTACTCCCCACGCCAACCTCACTCGAAATCTCAATCGTGCCGCCCATCAGTTCAATAAGCGACTTGACGATTGGCATGCCCATGCCGGTTCCTTGGAACTTGCTGCGCGCATCGTCACCTTCTTGGGCAAACGGCTCATAGATATGCTTTAAAAACTTGGGAGTCATACCAATGCCGGTGTCCGAAACGCTAAAGCAAAAGAGAGCGCGCCCGTTATCGAGTGGCTTGGTCTTTGAGCTAAAGGTGACGGAGCCGCCGTGCTTGTTGTACTTAATGCTGTTGTCTAACAGGTTGATCATGATCTGTCGGATATGGGTGGGACTGCCGACCATGTATGGCCCCGTGGCGTACGGCAGACTATTGTCCTGCATTGTGATGCCGTTACTGGACGCGCGGAGCTTGCACAGCACCAGCGTATCGTCACAGAGCTCTTTGAGGTTAAAAGGCACATGTTCCAGTGTTAGCTTGCGGTCTTCGATCTTGCCCATCTCGAGGATGTCGTTGATTAGCGAGAGCAGGTGATTGGCGGCAACGCGCGCCTTGGCACGGCTCTCGCGGGCGACCTGGATATCGCCTTCCTTCAATTCCTCGATCTCGATAAGGCCCAGGATACCGTTGAGCGGCGTACGGATGTCGTGGCTCATGCGCGTGAGGAATGCCGTCTTGGCGGCGTTGGCGGCATCGGCTTTTTTGCGCTCGGTTCGAGCGCGCACGAGTGCCCAGATGAGCAGGACGATGCCGACCGACAACATACCGATGAGGGTAGCTGCAATGGCGGTGCGGTTGCGATAAAGGAATTGAAGCGTGTTGGATTCCTGGGCCGTGTACGACGTGGAGGAGTAATTGCTTGCGGAGAGCGATTCTCCGGCATTGATGATGCCCTTGTTGATGATTCCCAACAGCTCGGGTTTTCCACGCGAAATCCAGCACGAGAGCTCACAGGTGTCAGGGAGCTCGGCCGTCTCGCAGTCCTCGAGATCATAACGGTCACCGATGGTTTTTACGCGTGAACTGGGGGCGAGGATGCAGTGCGCCGTTCCCTTCCTGAGGGCGTCGAACGCTTCATCGTCGGATTGGTATTCGGTCACGGTCGCTGTGGGGAACAGACTTTCAAGTGCATTTTTGTTGACAAACGATGATTTGGTACAGGCGATGTTCTGAAGGTCTTTGTTCAGGT
>CABUQI010000108.1 GCA_902493545.1 uncultured Collinsella sp.
TAACGCCGCGGACAACGGCGGCTCAAGCCCTCAGCCCAAACCTCAACCAAAGCCCAAGCGTCGTCGCAAGCGACTGCCGCGCTGGGCCGATCGGCTCATCACCATCGTCATCATCCTTATTGGCGTGGGCCTTATGACCTGGCCGTGGATCTTGGACCGGCTCGAGGCCTCGGGCGTGTTCAACCAGATCAGCACGGTGTCCAGCACCGTGGACGCGCTGTCTGCCGAGGAGCGCGAGCGCATCCTGCTCCAGGCGCGCTCCTTTAACGAGCAGCTGGCGGGCGAGGCCACCGAGCTTCCCGCCGACCAGATCGAGCCCTACGCCCAGCAGCTCATCTTTGACCGCGACCCCATGATGAGCTGGGTCGAGATCCCTTCCATCGACGTGAGCATGCCCATCTACCACGGCACGAGCGAGGAAGTCCTTATGGCGGGCGTCGGCCACCTGGAGGGCACGAGCCTGCCGGTGGGCGGCACCTCGACGCATTGCGTGCTCACCGCGCACTCGGGCATGCGCAACCTGAGCATGTTCGACGACATCCATTCGCTGGAGCCCGGCGACCTGGTGCTGCTGCACACCATGAACAAGACGCTTGCCTACAAGATGGTGGACTCCGAGGTGGTGCTGCCCGAGGAGATGGAGTCGCTGACCATCGAGCCCGGCGCCGACAAGGTGACGCTCGTCACCTGCACGCCCTACGGCGTGAACGACCATCGTCTGCTGGTGCATTGCGTGCGCACCAAGTACAACAAGAAGGACGTCGACAAGCAAAAGTCGCTGGCCGGCCGCCACTGGGGCAAGCGCGAGTTTGCCGTGCTTATCGTGGTCGTAGCCATTGTGCTGTTGCTGCTGGACATCGTGATCCACGCGGTCCGCAAGCGTCGCAAGGCCAAGGCCTCGGCATAGGGCATCGTTCAGAACCACCACAATGGGGACAGGCACCTTTGTGGTGGTCGGGACTTCCAAACCATCACAACATTCGATGAAAATCGCGATTTTGACGAAAAGCGTCGAATGTTGTGATGGTTTTCGTTGTGGGCGAGACGGTTTTCGTTGCAGAACCGCCAGCCTGCCGCCTGCCAACCGCCGCCCTCGTTACGTTTTCGCTGCATTTGGCTAAAGCACCTGCTCCAAGCGTCGTTGCCTTGTATACTAGAGCGGTTTATCTGTTATGCGGAAGGGAGCGCCTATGGCACTCAGCGAGAAAGACGTGCGCGGCATCGCCGAGTACGCAAAGATCGCACTGACCGATGACGAGCTCACTCAGATGACGTCCTACATGAACGACGCCGTCCAGATGCTCGAGCCCGTCTTGCAATATGACTTGCCCGACGTGGAGCCCACGTTCCATCCCATCGGAAGCCTGTCCAACGTGATGGGCGATGACCTGCGCGAGCCCGAGCGCGACCTGCCGCTCGACGTCGCGCTCGAAAACGCCGGCAGCGCGCGCGACCGCTACTTCCGCGTGCCGTCCATTTTGGGAGAGGGGGAGAGCGAGTAATGGCGCTAAGCTTCGATTCCCTTACTGCCGCCCAGATCGCCGCGGGCGTTGCCGCCGGCGACTTTACCGCTACCGAGGTGGCCCAGGCCTCCCTTGCCGCCATCGAGGCGCGCGAGGGCGGGGTCCAGGCATTCCTGCAGGTGGCGCCCGAGCTCGCACTCGAGGCCGCCGCGCGCGTGGATGCCGACCGTGCCACAGGCAAGCCGCTGCCTCCGCTCGCGGGCGTGCCGCTGGCCATCAAGGACAACATGAACCTCGTGGGCACGCGCACCACCTGCGCTTCCCGTATGCTCGGGGACTACTTTGGCAGCTCCACCGAGAGCTCGGCGTTCCACCGCACCAACAACCCCTGGGATACCGAGCGCGTGCCCGGCGGCTCCTCGGGCGGCTCTGCTGCCGCCGTCGCCGCGGGCGAGGTCGCGCTCTCGCTGGGCTCGGACACCGGCGGCTCCATTCGCCAGCCGGCGTCGCTGTGCGGCGTGGTGGGCTTTAAGCCCACGTATGGCGCCGTGAGCCGTTACGGCGTGGTCGCCTTTGGCTCGTCGCTCGACCAGGTGGGCCCCTTTGGCCGTACGGTCGAGGATGTCGCGCTGGCCATGAACGCGCTTACCGGTGCGGGCCACGATCCGTATGACTGCACCAGCCAGGACTGCGCCGTCGACTTTACCGAGCATCTCAACGACAGCATCGAGGGCAAGCGCGTGGGCATCATCCCCGCGTTTATGGAGGCCGAGGGCCTGACGCCCGAGGTCAAGGCCGCTGTTCAGCGCGCCGCCCAGGAGCTGCAGAACCAGGGTGCCGAGCTGGTCGAGGTCGACCTGCCGCACCTGGACGCCGCCATCGCCGCCTACTACGTCATCGGCCCGGCCGAGGCGTTCTCCAACCTGGCACGTTTCGACGGCATTCGCTACGGCTATCAGGAGGAGGGCTGCACTAACCTGTCCGACCAGAGCTCGCTTTCGCGCGCCCACGGCTTTGGCGCCGAGGCCAAGCGCCGTCAGATGCTCGGCGCCTACCTGCTGAGCTCGGGCGTGTACGACAAGTACTACTACGCTGCGCAAAAGGCCCGCACGCTCATCACGCAGGACTATGACGCCGCGTATGCCAAGGTGGACACCATCCTCATGCCCGCCTCGCCGCGCACGGCCTTTAAGTTTGGCGAGATCAGCGACCCCACGCAGATGTATCTCTCCGACCTGTACACCATTTCGCTCAACATTTGCGGCAACGGTGGCATCTCGGTGCCGCTGGGCCTGGGCAAGGACAGCAAGCTGCCCGTTTCTGCCCAGCTGGTGGGTCCGGCGTTTAAGGACCGTCAGCTGCCCACGTTTGCCCGCGCCCTGGAGCGCGGCTTTGCCGATGCCGCCACGGGTGCGCCCGCGCTTTCCGTCGCGCCCGATTTTGCCGGGAAGGGAGGCGAGCTGTAATGAAGGAGCTTTCCGAGGTCCTGCAGGATTGGGAGGCCGTGATCGGCCTGGAGATCCATACCGAGCTCACCGCACTCGATACCAAGATGTTCTGCAACTGCAAGCTCAGCCACGATGACGAGCCCAACGCCAACGTGTGCCCGGTGTGCCTGGGCCTGCCCGGCGCCCTGCCGGTGCCCAACAAACGCGCCATCGAGAGCATCGTCAAGGCCGGTCTCGCCACCAACTGCGAGATCCAGCGCCACTCGATGTTCTACCGCAAGCACTACTTCTATCCCGATATGGCCAAGAACTTCCAGACTACGCAGGGTCCGGTCGCTTTTGCCATGTACGGTCACCTGGATCTGGACGTGACCGGTCGCGGTGCCGCCGAGCGCCCCGACTGCGCGTTTGGCGAGGCCGAGGCCCAGAGCCTGGCGAGCGCCTCGGCCAACGCCGAGGGCCTGTCCACGTCCATGACATCGACCATGCGCGAGGGTAACCAGCGCGCCGGTCACCTGGCCAGCTACGACGCGTCCAACCTGCAGATGCCCGAGCGTCGCGAGGACGGTTCCTACACGGTGCCCATCCGCATCCTGCGCATCCACATGGAGGAGGACGCCGCCAAGATGGTGCACGTGGGCGGTGCCGAGGGCCGCATTACCGCCGCGGCCGAGTCACTCGTCGACTACAACCGCTGCGGCACGCCTTTGATTGAGCTCGTGACTGAGCCCGACTTGCGTACGCCCGAGGAGGCTCGCCTGTTTATGGAGAAGCTCCGTCGCATCTTTGTGACACTGGGCATTTCGGACTGCTCCATGGAGAAGGGTTCCATGCGCTGCGACGGCAACGTGTCGCTGCGCCGCCGCGGCGAGACCAAGCTGGGCACCAAGACCGAGCTCAAGAACCTCAACTCGTTTAAGAGCCTGCATGACGGCCTTGCCTACGAGATCTGCCGCCAGGCCGAGGTGCTCGAGGAGGGCGGCATTATCTATCAGGAGACCCGCCACTGGGAGCCCAGCCGCAAGCGCACCGTGGTCATGCGCGTGAAAGAGACGGCAGACGACTATCGTCTGTTCCCCGATCCCGACCTGGCGCCGTTCGATCTGGACGACGAGTTCATCGACCGCTGCCGAGGCGGGATCCCCGAGCTGCCCGATGCCAAGCGCGCCCGTTTTGAGGCCGACTTTGGCATTAAGGCGGCCGATGCCGAGCAGATTGCTGGCGACCCGGAGTTTGCCGACTTCTTTGAGGCTGCCGCTGCCGGTATGGCTGGCAAGGAGGCCCAGACGGTTGCAAACCTGCTGGTGAACGAGATGATCGCCTACCTTAAGGGTGCGGGTGTGTCGCTGACCGAGTCCGGTATTGCACCGGCTCAGGTGGCAGCGCTTGCCAAGTTGCTCGCGACCGATGCCATTAGCTCCAACCAGGCACACGAGGTCTTTGAGGCCATGGCCCAAACTGGCGACGACCCCAACAAGATCGTCGACGAGCGCGGCATGCGTCAGGTGAGCGATGCCGGCGCGCTGCAGCCGATCGTGGACGAGGTGCTGGCAAACTGTGCCGATCAGGCGCAGCAGTATCGTGACGGCAACCAGAAGGTCATTGGCTTTTTGGTGGGCCAGTGCATGAAGGCGAGCCGCGGCAAGGGCAACCCGAAGCTCTTCAACGAGTTGCTGAGAACGTCGCT
>CABUQI010000109.1 GCA_902493545.1 uncultured Collinsella sp.
CATACAGCGGCTCTCAGAGCGCCTGCCGCACTTCCCCGCCATTACCTTTGCGGCATCCTCGTATGGAGTCCATCCTGGTTGGCGTTTTGTTGTAACCGCTCACTTGTCCACAGATCAAGTGAACTGCTGGAATAAATACAGCGACACACTAGTTCGTTACAGTCGCCATATCTGCGTAAATCGCCGCGATAAATACAGCCTGTACTCGTCTGTATACCAGCTACGCGTATGTAGATTCATGTCGCGTTAATAAATCGGCTCAAGCGCGTGCAAAACGCGCAAGTAACCGCAAAAAGCGATTATCGCGCAGGTAGATTTTTGGCACCCTGTTGCTTAATCAAAATTAAGAAATTGCTTAAAACAAAAAAGGTCAGGCACTAAGTGCCTGACCTGCAAACTTCTGGTCGGGACGACTGGATTCGAACCAGCGACCCCTTGACCCCCAGTCAAGTGCGCTACCAAGCTGCGCCACGTCCCGAAGCTTATGTTTGTTGCTCTGCTCTCGCTTGCAACAGGGAGTATATTAACCCGAAACTTTAGACTTGTGCAAGAACTTTTTTATAAATTTTGAAGCAAGTCCAAAATTGTATCTGCGAGCTGGGGTTTTGTTAGCACGGGAAGTTCTTGCGTACCCGTTGTGCTCACAATCCAGGCCTTGTTAGTGTCGGTTCCAAAGCCCGAATCGGCGCGCGAGACATCGTTGGCGATAATGGCATCGCAGCCCTTGCGGGCCAATTTGCGCTCGGCGTACTCGACAACGTTATCGGTCTCGGCCGCAAATCCGATTACGCACCGCTCGCCCTTCTGGCGCGAGAGCTCGGCCAAAATATCGACCGTTTCGACAAGCTCGATGCGATCCAGGCGTTCGTTGGCCTTTTTGAGCTTATGGTCCGCAGGGGTGGCGGGGGTATAGTCGGCGACGGCGGCCGCACAAATTGCCGCATCGGCCGTCTGGAAGGCGCTGAGCGCTGCCTGCAGCATTTCAGCGGCGGTCTGCACGCGCACGCACTCCACGCCGCGGGGGACATCGAGCGATGTCGGTCCCAGCACAAGCTTGACAGCAGCACCGCGGCGAGCGGCCTCCCCTGCCAGGGCGATGCCCATCTTGCCTGATGAGCGGTTGCCAATGAATCGCACCGGGTCGATTGGTTCGTGCGTGGGGCCGGCAGTGATGACGACGCGCTTGCCTGCCAGGTCCTGAGGCACGGGTTTGAGCACCTCACAGACAGCCTCGACGATGTCCTCGGGCTCGCTCATGCGTCCCGTGTCCACGTCGCCGCAGGCAAGGTAGCCGCTGCCGGGTCCCACAACATGGACACCGCGCTCGCGCAGCGTGGCCATGTTGGCCTGCGTCGCCGGCGCCTTCCACATGCCGTTGTTCATAGCGGGTGCGATCACGATGGGTCGCGGCGTCGCAAGCAGCGTGGTGGAAATAAGGTCATCGGCGATGCCGTTGGCCATCTTGGCGATGATATTGGCCGTCGCGGGCGCCACGACCACCAGATCGGGCTCCTGCGCAAGCGAGATATGGTGGATGGGGTCAGACGGGTCGTCGAATAGCCCAACCGCGACCGGCTCATTGGTGAGCGCGCGGAACGTGAGCGGGCCCACGAACTCCGTGGCATGCTCGCTCATAACGACTTTGACACGTGCGCCGCGCTTTTGCAGCAGGCGCACGATATTGCACGACTTATAGGCGGCGATCCCGCCGGTAATGCCCAGCAGGATCGTTTTTCCCTCAAGTTGCATTGAATTGTTGGATGCCGCCGTCATCGCTAGGCTTCCTTGCTCGGGAGTACCAGGAGGCGGTGGCAATACGGGCAGTGCGTAATCTCGCTACCGTCGTGGTTGAGGTCGCTCATGGACGATGCCTGCAGCGCGGTGTGGCAGACCGTGGGGATGTTGCCCTGGATGGTCTCAACGGCCAGGCCGCGGAACTGCTTGAGGAGGCGCTCGTAGTCGGTGAGCACGTCGGCCGGCAGCGTGGCAGCAAGCGCGGTGCGCTCCTTCGTGGCGGCGTCAATCTGAGCCTGCAGGTCGGCAGCCTTGGCTCGGGCGGCCTTGGTGTCGGCCTTTACGCCCTCCTCGAACTTGGCGATGATGGCCTGTGCGCGAGCCTCGCGGTCGAGCGCCTCCTTATGGGCGATGACGACGTCCTTGCGGGTGTGCTCAATCTTGTCCAGACGCTTGACCAGGGTGGCGAGCTCGTTTTCCAGGTCCTGAACCTCGCGGTAGTCGGAGCCGTCGACGTGGCGCTTCTTGGCAGCCTCGATGGCGTTGTTGGTCTGAATCTCGGTGGTATTGAGATCGTCGAGCTCAATGTCCAGATCCTTGCGCTGGGCGTAGAGCTTGGTCATCTCGGACTTGAGCTTCACATAGGTCTTGCGCTTGGAAGCGAGCTCCTTGAGCTCCGGCATATTGGCAAGTTCGCTCTTGTTGCGGGCGAGCTCCAAATCGATCTGTTGCAGCTTGAGTAGCGTAGCGCCGGCGCTCATAAGTTCTCTCCTTTTGTCACAGTCCACCATTGGCAAGGGTTCAGTATTTTAATCGCATGACGGGGGTCGACCCCGGCGTCAACTGCAGAGTTCATCAATATATCAACGAACGGCTCCTCGGAGCGGTCGTGGCCGAGCAAGATCACCGGTAGCCCACGCAAGGCAAGGTCCTGCGCCACGTGATAGCCTGCCTCGCCCGTCACGACAACATCCGCACCGGCGGCGATGGCAAGTTCGCCAAAGTCACCGAGGGAGCCGCCCAGAATGGCGACGGTGCGGCACGAGCGCTCGGCATCGCCCCATACACGCGGGTCGCTTCCGAAGGCCGTGGCAGCACGGGCGGCAAGATCGCGCAGCGTGCACGGGTCGTTGAGCGTTGCAAGCGCGCCCAGGCCGGTCGGCTCGGGGTCGTCCACGTGCTCCAGTGAGCTCACGGGTACGGCACCCAGCAGCTCACTCAGGCAGACGCGGGCTTCGTGCGAGCGGTCCAGGTTGGTGTGGAGCGAGATAATGCTCACGCCGCAACGCGCTGCCTCGTAGAGCGCCGCGCTGCATTGGGGGCGTGCGGAATCCGACGGACAAAACGCCTCGGGCGCCTTGATGTATATGGGATGATGCGTCAGCAGCACGTTGGCGCCGCCTTCTTGGGCGCGGCGAACATTAGCTTCGGTCGCATCGAGCGCGCAGGCAACGCCGGTGATCTCCGCGGCCGGATCGCCAACGGAGAGTCCTACGTGATCCCAGCCCTCGGCGTCCGCCTTGGGGTAGCGCGCCAGCAGCCCACGTTCAAGCTCGGCGACGATCATGCGGCACCTGCGATCGAGAGCAGCGTTTGGGCAAACTCGTCCAGATCGTCCGGATTCACGCGGTCGTCAAAGGAGATGCGCAGTGCACCTAGTGCCTGCTCGCGACCAATGCCCATGGCGCTGAGCACATGGCTCGGGTCCATGCTGCCGCTCGAGCACGCCGAGCCGGCCGAAACCTCAAAGCCGGCGGCATCGAGCTTGACGATGAGCTCCTCGGAGTCCATGCCATCAACGTAGATCGACACCATGCCCGGCAGGCGATCGGCCTGTGCGTAGTCGCCCATGGTGGCGTGAATGCGCTGGTGGGCCGTAAGCGTGGCGTAGAGCTTGTCGGAAAGGGCTTGCAGCTTCGCGCGCTCCTGAGCCACATGGGGCGTCAGAGACGAGGCGGCAGCGGCAAAGGCGAGCTGCGTTCGCAGGTCTTGCGTGCCGGCACGACGACCGGCCTCCTGTCCGCCGCCAAAGATGCGCGGGCGCAGCGGCGTGCGGCTCTTAAGGTAGAGTGCGCCAGATGCCACGGGACCGCCAATCTTGTGGGCTGCGACGGACATGGCGTCGACGCCCAGCTCGGTGACATCGAGCGGAATATGTAGATACCCCTGGATGGCATCGGTGTGGAACAGGGCGCCAACGGTATGCGTGGCCGCGGCAAGCTCGCGGATGGGCTGCACCACGCCGGTCTCGTTGTTGGCAACCATGATGCTCACGAGCGCCACGTCGTCGCCTAGCAGCTCGACAAGCGTGGCAGGCTCAATGTAGCCCATGCGGCAGGGCTGCACCAGGTCGACGGTAAAGCCGGCGGCACGCAGCAACGGCAGGTTGTCCAGAATCGAATCGTGCTCGATGGCCGAAACGATTACACGATCGCGCTTGCGATCGCGCTGACGAGCGCCCTCGGCAAGACCGAGCAGCGCCAGCTGGTTGGCTTCGGTGCCGCCGTTGGTCAGTACAATCTCGGACGGGCGGACGCGCGCGCCAAAGCTGCGGGCGATCTCGCGACGTGCAACCTCCAGACGCGCGGCAGCCTTGCGGCCGAGCGAATGCAGCGAGTTGGGGTTGACGCCGGCAAGCTCGCTGTCGTCGTACTCGCGCTGCG
>CABUQI010000110.1 GCA_902493545.1 uncultured Collinsella sp.
ATCGCTGCCATCATCGCCTCGGCCGATGCGGGCCTCAAGGCATTCGGAACCAACGACGTGGTGCGCTCGCTGGCTGTCGACGGCGTGCTTACGGGTGTGGGCAGCGTGCTGACCTTCCTGCCGATTATCGTCGTGCTCTTCTTGTTCCTCTCCATTCTGGAAGACTCCGGCTACATGGCGCGCGTGGCCTTTGTCATGGATAAAGTGCTGCGTCGCTTTGGCCTGTCGGGCCGTAGCTTCGTGCCCATGCTCGTCGGTTTTGGCTGCACCGTGCCGGCTATCATGTCGACCCGTACGCTCCCATCCGAGCACGACCGCAAGATGACGGTCATGCTCACGCCGTTCATGAGCTGCTCGGCCAAGTTGCCGGTCTACGGTCTGCTGTGCGGGGCGTTTTTCCCACAGGCGACAGTTCCCGCTATGGTCTCGCTCTATCTGATCGGTATCGTGGTCGGCTGCGTCGCGGCTTTGGTGCTCAACCGCACGGCATTTAAGGGCGACCCGGTGCCGTTTATCATGGAGCTCCCCAATTACCGCCTGCCGAGCGTCAAGACGACGGTGATGCTGGCATGGGATAAGGCCAAGGACTTCATCACCAAGGCCTTTACCATTATCTTTGCCGCGACCGTGGTCATCTGGTTCCTTCAGACGTTCGACATCCGCTTTAACGTGGTCGCCGACCAGTCGCAAAGCCTGCTTGCCGGTCTGGGTAGCATCATCGCGCCGGTGTTGGCCCCGCTCGGCTTTGGCGACTGGCGCGCCTCGACGGCGCTCGTCACGGGGCTCATTGCCAAGGAGAGCGTCATCTCGACGCTCACGGTGCTTTTGGGCGCAACGTCGCCCGCGGCGCTGTCGACCATGTTTTCGCCGTTTACCGCCTACGTGTTCTTGGTCTTTACGTTGCTGTACCCGCCTTGTGTGGCGGCAATCGGCGCCGTCAAGAGCGAGTTGGGCGCGCGCTATGCCGTGGCCGTATTCGCGTTTCAGGTGACGGTCGCCTGGGTCGTGGCGTTTGTCGTGCATTCGGCGGGCATGTTGCTGGGGTTGGCTTAGTTATGAATTGACGGCGCAACCTCTGTGTATCGAATTGTTTTCGGCCCCGCATCTGTTGCTGACGGATGCGGGGCCGTTGCTATATAATCGCCTCCGCTCAAAATGATTGGAGACGTTATATATGAGTCAGGCAAGGCAAGACGGCATCACGCTCGGGCAGTGGCTCCCGCTCGTCGGGCTCACCTGCTGTGCGTTCGTGTTCAACACGTCGGAGTTTATGCCCATCGGCCTTTTGACTGATATCGCCGCGTCGTTCTCGCTCACCGAGGCCCAGGCGGGCATCATGATCTCGGTCTATGCCTGGGGCGTCATGCTGCTGTCGTTGCCGCTCATGGTGTTCGCTTCGCGTTTCGAGTTCAAGCGGATGCTGCTGGGCGTGCTCGCCGTGTTCTCGCTGGGCCAGTTCCTGTCCGCCTTGGCACCGACCTATCCCATCTTAGTCTGCGCGCGCCTGGTGGTTGCCTGCGCGCACGCCGTGTTCTGGTCGGTCGCCTCGATCATGGCGTCGCGCCTGGTTGACACACGCCACGGGGCGCTCGCTATCAGCATGATCGCCACGGGCTCTTCCATCGCACAGATCTTTGGCCTGCCGCTCGGTCGCGCCATTGGCTTGGCCGTGGGCTGGCGCATGACGTTTGCCGTGGTCGGAGCGCTGTCTGCTGTCGCGGTCGTCTACCAGGCCACGGTGTTCCCTGCCATGCCAGCGGGCGAGCGTTTTACGCTCAAGCAGCTGCCCGAGCTGCTCAAGAACCCGTTCCTCATCGCGCTCTACGCAGTCACGGTGTTCATGGCGACCGGCTATTACGCAAGCTACAGCTATATCGAGCCCTTCCTGGCGCAGGTCGCGCACGTCGATGCGGGCGCC
This sequence comes from uncultured Collinsella sp., assembly GCA_902493545.1. Taxonomy (GTDB): domain Bacteria; phylum Actinomycetota; class Coriobacteriia; order Coriobacteriales; family Coriobacteriaceae; genus Collinsella. The sequence goes on from CABUQI010000110.1 coordinate 1,919, forward strand.
ATCACTATGACGCTGACGGCGTTCGGCTGCTCTGGTCTGCTCGGAAGCTGGCTGTTCGGCCGCCTGTTCGATGGGCACCGGTTCCCGTTTCTCGCGATTACGCTCTCCGGCGTGCCGGTGGCCCTGCTGCTCATGGGCCCGGCCGCATCGTCGCTCGCCGCGGTTCTCGCTGTTTGCGCACTGTGGGGTTGCTGCGCCACGGCCTTTAACGTGGCGTTTCAGGCCGAGCTCATCAAGCACACGCCGGCGGACTCGTCGGCCGTTGCCATGTCGATCTTCTCGGGCCTGTTTAACCTGGGAATCGGCACGGGTACCGCGATCGGCGGAGCCGTGGTTTCGGGCCCCGGTATCGCCTGGATCGGCTGCGCAGGTGGTGCGATCGCTGCCGTGGGCGTCATCCTCGCTATCACGGTGATGTTCCCGGTCATTCGTCGCGCAAAGCCTGTCGCCTAACCACGTCCCCTCATCAGTTGCGGTGGAATAGTTCCTGTTTAAGGCCTCTGAAGGCCCAAGCAGGAACTATTCCACCGCAACTTATTTTGGGGAAGAGGATACAAGCCGGGCATACAATGGATGTCGTTGTGTTGAGCTTACCGGGAGGTTGCTATGTGGGCATACGAGACGACGTTCTATCAGATTTATCCGCTGGGCTTTTGCGGAGCTCCGCGCGAAAACGCCGCCCTCGTTGCCGAGGATGAGCTCGCCCAGGCCGCCGATGCCACAGCTAGCCCCGATGCCCCCATCATGAAGATCGCCCAATGGGCCGACTACCTGCAGGAACTCGGCGTTGGCGCCGTGCTCATCAACCCGCCGCTCGAGTCCGATAGTCATGGCTACGACACGCGCAGCCTGCGCCATATAGACCGTCGCCTGGGTGGGGACGCCGACTTTGCCGCCGTGTGCGAGACGCTGCACGCCCATGGCATCCGTGTGGTGCTCGATGCTGTCTTTAACCACGTCGGTCGTGGCTTTTGGGCCTTCCGCGATGTGCAGGAGCGCAAGTGGGACTCGCCCTACAAGGACTGGTTCCACATTAGCTTTGATGGCGACTCCTGCTACGGCGACGGCTTTTGGTACGAGGGTTGGGAAGGCCATTTTGAGCTCGTGAAGCTCAACTTGCAAAACCCCGCCGTGGTCGATTACCTGCTTGAGTCCGTGCGCCGCTGGGCCGAGGTCTTTGGCGTCGACGGCCTGCGTCTGGACGTCGCCTATATGCTCGACCGCGACTTTATGCGCCGCCTACATACTTTTACCCGTGAGCTCAAGCCCGACTTTGTGCTGATTGGTGAGACGCTCCACGGCGACTACAACCAGATCGTCAACGACGAGATGCTCGACTCCTGCACCAACTACGAGTGCTACAAGGGCCTGTACTCCAGCTTTAACTCGGTCAACATGTTCGAGATTGCCCACTCGCTGCATCGCCAGTTTGGCGGTGACCCGTGGTGCATTTATCGCGGCAAGCATCTGCTGTCGTTTGTCGACAACCACGATGTGCCGCGCCTGGCGAGCATCCTGACGGACAAGTCCTGCCTACGCCCCGCCTACGGCATGCTCTTTGGTATGCCGGGTATCCCATGCGTCTACTATGGCAGCGAGTGGGGGATTGCCGGCGAAAAGGGCGGCCCCGATGGCGATTGGGCGCTACGTCCTGCGCTCGATGAGCCCGCGCCCAACGAGCTGACGGCATTTGTCACGCAGCTGGCGCACCTGCGCTCGGCAAACGACGCGGCAGCCCGTGCTCTCAACTACGGTGCCTATCGCAACGTGGTGATCCAGAACAAGCAGCTGCTGTTCGAGCGCGCCTGCGACGATGCGACGGTGCTCGTGGCGGTCAATGCCGTGAACGAGCCCTACACCTTTGGAGCTGGCGAGCTCAGCGGCTCCTTCGTCGACCTGCTTGCCGACGATGCGCCCACGGTCGAGCTGTCGGGTGCCCTTGAGCTTGCACCCTACGAGGTGCGTTATCTGCTGAGGGCCTAGGCCATGGCAGCGTCTGACGAGGGCTATCAACATATTGAGCATGGGTTTGAGCCCGTGTTCGACCAGCACTCGCGCGTTTTGGTGCTCGGGTCGTTTCCCTCGGTGCTTTCGCGCGCCAATGCCTTTTATTACGGCAACCCTCAGAATCGCTTTTGGCGCGTGATGGCCGCGTGCCTCGGTGTGCCCGTGCCGCCCAACGAGGGCGATCCTTTGGCAAGCGGTGAGCCCGCGACGCTCGATGCCTCGATTGCCGCCAAGCGGGCCATGCTGCTCAACGGCGGTGTGGCCCTGTGGGACGTGATCGAGAGCTGCGATATTAAGGGTTCGAGTGACGCCAGCATCAAAAACGTTGTGCCGGCACATATCGAGCGCATTACCGACGCGGCTCCCATTGAGCAGGTGATATGCAACGGTGGTACAGCTGGCCGGCTCTACAAGCGCTATCTACAAGAACGCACCG
>CABUQI010000111.1 GCA_902493545.1 uncultured Collinsella sp.
TTGAAGTTGAGGACCAGGTCTTCGGCGTTCATGCTGCCCCCATCATCGCGGTCTACGGGGTCAACGATATGGCACCGTGGAGACACATGTATGTCAATCCTGGTCTAACAGAGCCTTGAGTATTCTGATGAGCCGCTCTTCAACGCTAATGGCGCCACCGCCGCTAAGGCCGAAGTTTGGGCATACCGCGACGGCAAAATCGAGAAAGTATATGAGCCCGATATCTGGGTTGACGTTATGTGCGTTGGCGTTTCGCTCCGTGTATACGATTACGATGGCACCTATGGGTTCAGGCGATATTTGCATGACGGGGAGAAGATCAACGTCAAAGAGGTTCCAGTTGGGATGGACGAATCTCGTGATGGCTATGAGTGCGAATTCGATGCCTACGATGGTAAGGCGTTTAGCGCCGTTGCCGGTCCGGCGCCGATAGGCGATTCGAAGATTGCCGGCACCAATGAAGTGTCCGAGCTGAGCGCCGTGCTTACCAGCACCGAGGAGAGCGTAGCCAGCACCATCGCAACGGTGGCCACGACGCTGGAACAGCTGAAGTCTAAGGACGATGGCAGTGCGCAGGTGGGCTACGAGGCCGTTTCTGCCACGCAGGATGTTGACTTTACGGCTGCGGTTGGCGAAGGCCCGCTGGATCCGTCTCCCGATGACACGTGTCAGATCACGGCTACGTGGACCTACCCCCAGGTGAAGGGCCAGGGCGTGGGCGTCGCCAAGTTTAACAAGGATATGGTCCAGCTCGTTGCGAATACGCTCGAAGCGAGCAAGCAGGCCTCGATGGATGACGAGGACAGCCGCGTGACCATGATGTACACCGCCGAGATCGTTTCAATCGATGGCGATATCGCCTGTGTGCGTACGTTCACCAGCAGCTATCAGCCTCCGTATCGATCGGAGCGGGTGACGAGGTCGGCGTACTACAACCTCAAGACGGGTGAGCAGGTTTCGCTCGAGGACTCGCTTGCGCAGCACGGGCTCTCGTTCGATACCCTCAAGAGTGAGGCCAAGCAGGCAATTAAGACGGCAAAGCCGGATATGGACTCTGTGTCCGAAGACAACATCGACGATGACGATAACTACACCGAGGATCATTTCTACTACGACGGCAAGGGCTATATCATCGTCCTCGATACTGGCGAGTTTGACTGCATGGCATGGGATACGCACGACTTGGTGGCGCACGCCTTCGACTCGAGCTATTCCTGCGGCCAGGATGTAACGCCCGAGCGAGCCAGGGCCACGTACGTACCCAATGAGTAAGGTGGACCGCGAGGGATAAATTGAACAGTCCCCGGTGACGCAAAACGCAGCGCTGCCGGGGACTTTTTGATGCAAATTGGCTCCGAAACAAGCTATCTGGGCCAGCCGCGCCACGAAAAGCGCCCATCTACTACGTTTACCAGGGTTGGACCGACCATGGAGCGTTTTTTAACAATGCGGCAAGACGTTTACCTGCGGTTTTGTTAACGCAGATATGGCTATGGTTGGCACCCTTGGGTTAAACGTAGTAGATGGGCGCATTTTTTGGTGCACAGCCCAAGAAGGGATCATTAGCCGCGCTGGAGGCCGAAGAGTTTAGCGTTGCGCTCGGCGACCATCATGTTGATATCGGCGATTTCCATCTCGCCGTCAATGTAGGGCTGGTAGGTGCCGTACGGGTCGCCTGCTCCCAAGCTGCAACTGCCGCAGTTGTCGCAGCTGCCGTTACCGCAGCCCGCGAGTGCTAGCTTAATGATCTCCTCACGTTCGGCACGCGTCGTGTCTTTGATGAGCTTGCTTTTTGCCATGACGTATCCTCGATTCGCTTATGACCGTCGGCCGCGCATGTCTTGTAGATACCGGCGGGCTTTGCCCATCATAGGCTTTTGCGCGGGTAGAATGCATGGATAACTTGATGCTTACGGGCGACGGAAAGGAATCGTTGCATGGACCAGGACAAGACGACCGTAATGGGTGGCTACGACTCCCCGCGGACGGGCAATGGCGCCGATGAGACGCGCGTCGTGCCGAATCCCGGCTACGTTGCCCCCGATACGACGCAGGCGTCGGCCGATCCCACGCGCGTTGTGAATTACGGAAACGCAGCGCAGAACCCGTATGGCGCCTCGTCGCAGAGCCCCTACGGCAACGCGGCGGCAGACCCTTATGATGACCTGCTGCAAAATCCCATTCCGCAACCTCAGCAGACGACATATATGCCGCGCACGGCACAACCGCGCTACGAGTCGCGCGACCGATATGCGCGCGAGCCGTATCGTGAGTATCCCAAGTCCATCCCCCAGTATGGCGAGGACGAGGAGAAGAAGCCTTCGCGTTCGTCGAGCGTGATCAAGAAGATCCTGATCGTGCTGGCGATCTTCTTTGCCTTGTCGGTTGTGTTTGCCATCGTGTCGGGCATGCTCAACAAGCGGGGCGCCACGACTGATACCACAGCCGAGCAGACCGAGACTACCCAGTCCGGCACTGTCGACCTGAGCGATATCCCGGGTCAGTACTGGTCCAACGCCAAGAAGCTCCTCAAGTCGCGCGGGGCCGATCTTTCGAATGCCGTGATTCTGACCGACGACGGCTCGACGCCCGTTGTCGATGCCAACTGGGTGGTTACGTCTGCATACTACAACGGCGATGGCAACCTGGAGGTCCAGCTCACGCGCAAGGGCAGCTCGTCGGGTAATGCGTCCGGCGACCAGGGCGGCGCGGACAGCTCGAGCTCCAACACGCTGGAGGACCTGAGCAACAAGGCGCAGGAGCTGGGGGATAAGGTCCAAGAGCTGGGCGGCACGGCTCAGAACCTCGGCGATACCGCACAGAACCTGGGCGATATGGCAACGAACGCCTGGGACGCCCTGCAAAACGGCATTTCGGGCGCGCAGGGGAACTAGCGGCCGAGCGGCTAGAGCCTTAGCAGTGCAAACAAAAACGGGGCGCAGGATCGCGTGACCGGGCGCGTAGGCGCGTTGGTCGGCGGTCCTGCGTCCCGTTTTGCTGTCGATTACAGCTGCTCGGCCGGACGGTCGGGCGAGCTGAAGCCCGAGTCAAATGTGACGACGCACGAGGCATCGGGCCGGCGCTCGTGCACGATGCGCGTGACAAGCTCCAGCAGCTCCTCGTCGGATATGTCAAAGCCGTCGGGACGCACCAGGTCAAACGAAACGAACCCGTCGTGCTCGTGCAGGTCGTGGATGGAGAGCGCGGGATCGATCTGCATGATGCCGCGCTTGACCCAGCCGCGCAGGTCGTCGCCAGTGGTGGCGATGGGGTCGCAGTGTAGCGTGATGTCGATGCCCATCTGCCGTTTGATATCGTGCTCGATGGTGTCTAGGATCTCGTGGTGCTCAAAGGCATCGCCCTCGCCGGGCATTTCCACGTGTGCGCTGGCAAATTGTCGACCGGGGCCGTAGTCGTGCACCATGAGGTCGTGCGTGCCTAGGACCTGCGGATATGACATGATCTTGTCGCGGATTGCCTGGACGAGCTTGGGGTCGGGCGCTTGCCCCAATAGCGGGCTGATAGCGTCGCGCACCAGGCCCATGCCGCTGATGCAAATGAAGATGCCCACGCCCAGGCCCGCCCAGCCGTCGAGGTCAAAGCCGGTCGTCTGCGAAATAAGCGCCGCCGCCAAGACCGAGCCCGAGGTGATGACGTCATTCTTGGAGTCCTGCGCCGTGGCGATAAGCGTCTCGGAATCGATGCGGTTGCCCAGCGTACGGTTGAACGCCGCCATCCAAAACTTGACGAGCATGGACAGGACAAGGGCCGCCATGGAGAGCGCCGAATACGCGGTGGGGGAGGGCTTGATGATCTTGGTGACCGACTCTAGGATCAGGTTGATGCCGACGGCGCAAACGAGGACGGCGACAAACAAGCCGGCGAGGTACTCGTAGCGGCCGTGACCATAGGGGTGCCCCTCGTCGGCCGGGCGGCTGGCAAGGCGGAATCCGAGCAGGCTCACGATGTTGCTCGAGGCGTCGGAAAGGTTGTTGAAGGCGTCGGCGATAAGCGAGACAGAGCCCGCGAGCAGACCAGCTATGCCCTTGGCCAGGCACAGCGTGATGTTGAGCCCGATGCAGATGAGGCTTGCGGCAAAGCCCGCATTGGTGCGGCAGGAGGTATCGACCGGCTCGCTTTCGCTGCCGGGAACAAGCGTATGTACCAGCCGATTTACAAATAGCATAGCGATCGTCCTTACAATCATGGTTAAGGGGATAGTGTAGCTCGCATGGGTGCGCCGTGTACCGATGCTCAGAAAATGCAGCAATGGTCTGCCGGCGCTAACGGGTGCGAGGCGGAGGGGGGTGTTCCTATAGTTTTGTCAACTGGAAAATGCTCTCCGTGCGACCGAATCGCGG
>CABUQI010000112.1 GCA_902493545.1 uncultured Collinsella sp.
ACCCTCAACCACAGCGAACAACGCAAAAAGAAAACCGCAGGTAGAAAGCCTGCGGTTTTTCGTAAAACGCGGTCATGGTCGGGGGTATCAAGCTAAACGTAGTAGATGGGCCAGTTTCGTGGCAAGCGCCGCCAACTGATTCCCCGGGGACGTCTGGGGACGGAGGAAAACGGATCGATTTGGCTCTCTGAGGGCCACGATGCCCGTCATATCAGCCGGCCATTCCAAAACTATGCCGGTTTACGGGACTGAATCGCGAACCCCCAACCATACGCAATTCCGAAATAATAAAACCTCAGGTAAATGGCTTGCTCTATTTTGAAAAAAGCCGGTATGGTCGGCCTACGCTAATCTAGCCCCGTAAACCGACATAGTTTTGAAATGGTACTTCGGAAGTATTGATTCACGCCCCGGCGCAACCAGCCCTACAGTCCGTATTTCACGACGACACGGTTAATGCGACGACACCAAGGCTTGTACAAGGCGGCCAAAAACACGCATGTCGCGAGTCCGTGCGTAATATCGAACGGCACTGCCGTGGCAAGACGTGCTACGGCACCCGCCCAAGTAAGCGGCTGTACAAACCCAATGATGTCATACGCGTTGATCACGACGCCATAGAGCAGGCCCGACGCAAAGCCGTACGCCAGCAGCGCCGGCATGCGCACGGTGCCGTCGGCGCGGTCGAACGCGCCCGCATACGCCAGCGCACCGCCAACGTATCCCACGAGCCCCCAGGCATACATCTGCCACGGCGTCCACATGCCCTGCCCAAAAAAGAAATTGCTGGTCAGCGCCGCCAACGCACCGACCATAAAGCCGTTACGACGACCGAGTGTCGCCCCGGCGATAATGGCGATGGCACTCACGGGTTTAAAGTCGGGAATGGGTCCAAACAGGATGCGCCCCGCCGCCGCCAGCGCCGCCAGCACCAGCGTGGGCATAATCTGACGCAGGCCTGGACGCGATGCCTCATAGCCCGCAAAGAACAGCGCAAGCACCAACGCCACCACAACCAGCATGGCCAACGCTGTCTGCTCAACACCCGCCAGCAACGCGGCAGCCATCACCGCCGGCACCGCCAACAACAGCGGGATCTCCAGTTTTGCAAGCAAACGCGAGAAACGACAGTCCGTCATCCCATCACGCCCTATAGAACACGTTGTCGGCAAAGAAGTCGGCCGGGGACTCCATGCAGGCAATCTCGCCGTCAAACATCATGGCGACGTCGTCGGCTACCTGCTCGGCAAAGTCCAAATCGTGCGTAGCCATGATGACGGTGCCGCCAGCCTTCGCATGGTCACGCAGGGCGCGGGCGATGGTGCGGCGGCTGAACAGGTCTAGACCCTTGGTGGGCTCATCGAGCAATAGCAGTTCGGGGCCGATTAGCAGCAGTTTTGCCAATGCAAGCAGTTGACGCTGCCCGCCCGAAAGATCGTACGGATGGCGTCCATCCAGACCCGACAACCCCAAGCTCGCCGCACGCTCCCGCGCCAAGTTCTCGTCATATCCGCAGGTTGAGGCCCATTCCATCAGCTCATCGCGAACCGTCTCGGCAACCAGCAATGCTTTGGGATTCTGAGGCAGCAGCGCCGCCGAGGCCGCTCCGCGCACCATGCGGCCGCGCTGCAGCTTGGCGGTCTTCGCCAGCACCGAAAGCATCGTCGACTTACCGCATCCGTTGCCGCCCACGATCGCATGCACCGCACCGGCCGAAAACGACGCATCGAGCCCGCGCAGCACCCAGCCGGACGCTCGATCGTAGCGAAACCAGCCTTCCGACAGGGTGGTAGCCGACCCGCCGTGCATTTTTTGGAGTATTCTGCTTCCATCCGTGCGCGAGAAGGCTTCCAAGCCGTTCTCGAGCGACGTTTGCGCCACAAATTCGGACGATTTGTCCAATTCCAAACTTTTTTTCGCGCTCGATACGTCCCCGGGCGGCTCCAGAGAGCCCAAATTGTCCTCACGCCTGCTGAATACTCCGTTTTTTGCACATCGGATGGCACCCCACCCCAACGTGTCATCGGAAAACAGCGATTCTCGGCATACCAAAGAAGCCACATCCGCCGCCTCGTGCACGCGGCCATCCTCAATCCGGTACGCACACGTCGCGTATTCGAGCATTGGGCGCGGCTGATGCGTCGCCACAACAACCGTGCAGCCCAGCTCGCGATTCACACGAAACAGCGCGTGCAGAAAATTCTTCTCGGCAACGGGATCGAGCTGAGACGTGGGCTCGTCGAGCAGCAGCACGCGCGGGCGCAGCGCCAGGACGGCGGCAAGCGACAGCAGCTGCTTGCGGCCACCCGAAAGCGTATCGGTATCACGATGAAGCCAGTCCTCCAGACCAAAGAAATAGCTGGTCTCGGCAACACGGCGGCGCATCTCGTCGCGCGACACACCCAGATTCTCTAGGCCAAACGCCATCTCGTGCCACACGGTCTCGCACACAATCTGGTTCTCGGGATCCTGAAACACATAACCCACGCGCTCTGCCGATGCCCGCACGTCCATGTCGGCAACGTTCTCGCCCAGCACGCGCAGTTCGCCAGTGCGCTCGCCCGCTGGAGCGATCTCGGGCTTGAGCAGCGACAGCAGCGTCGACTTGCCCGAACCGGTACCGCCAACAAGCAGTGCAAACGCACCTTGGGAAACACGCCAATCAAGCCCCTCGAGCACCGGTGCCTTGACCCCGGGATAGGCAAAACTAAGGCCTCGCACCTCAATCGCCGGCGCGGCCGAGCCATATGCCACACCCGCCGCCGAGCTCCTATCAAACCGAGCCATCAGCCAAACCTCTTCTCATCAATCGCGTGCAATGCGCAAGGCAGCATCATCCAGGCAGCGTACACGACATAGCCCAGCCACGGCGCCGGCACCGAGAGCTGCGGATAAAACGAATACTGCGTCGTCGCGGTCGCCGCCACGGCCACCGCGGCAGCACCAAACAGCGCGAGCCCGACCAGCGCGGCAACGTCGCTGCGCCCCAGTCGATACCGCGCATACGTCGTACGACGTGTCGCGGCACCCCACCCGCGCGAGCGCATCGCGTCCGCGCGCTCCAGCGAATCTTCCATGCCCCAGCCCATCAACACGCTCGACGCCCGCAGGCGCGATCGCACGGGATCGGTGGGCGCGCGGCCCGGCACATCAATCGCATCCTGCACCGCCAGCACCGTACGACCGCGGCGCAAAAACTGCGGGATAAGCCTCATGCACATCGAGATCATGAGCGCGATCACCGGTGCGGCATTGCCCAGCAGCGCGAGCACCTTGTCGTATTCGAGCATCGACGCCGCGGCCTCAAACCACAGCACGCTCGCCACAAACAGTCCGCCCATGCACAGGCCATATACCATGCTCTCCAGATACACCGCGCGCACGCCGATGCGAAGCAGCTCCGTCGAGCCCGAGGCGCTAAACAGCGGATTGACCAGCGCGATAATCAAAATCACCGGCAGCTGCCAGCGAAGCGCCCCCAACGTGCGCGCAGCACCGCGCGTCGCAAATCCATACGCCAGCCCGCCCGTAAGTGACAGCGCAATCAGCACCGGCTGCATCGAGAACATGGTGAGCCCCAGCGTCAGCACTATATAGAGTGCCGGCACAGCCGGATGCGACATCGAGAACGCCGCGACGGGCTCGCCGCCAAACTCCTCTTGTACGTTGTCCACGGGCACCCCCGTCCCCTCGCTCAAACGACAGCTCCGCAGCACCGCCAACGCCGCACGCAAGCAGCGCAAACGCCACGCCGGCGGCACCGACATCGGCCGCCATGAGCCAATCGCTACGCGCTCAACATATGCCTGCGGTATCATATTGCGCCGTGTATCGTTTCCAAACACACGTCTCTATAACGTAACAGGAGATCACATGGACGCAACCGCAATTATCCTCGCTGCCGGCGAGGGCACCCGCATGAAGTCGAACCACTGCAAGGTTTCGCACAAGATCCTGGGCAAGCCCATGGTCCAGTGGATCGTCGACGCCACCATCAAGGCCGGCTGCAGCCGCGTCGTGGTCGTCATCGGCAGCCACGCCGACGAGATGCGCGCCCTCATCGACGGCGCCTATGCCAACAGCGCCACCAAGGTCGAGTGCGTTGAGCAGACCGAGCGCCTGGGCACCGGTCACGCCGTGAAAGTCGCGCTCGAGGCCTGCGGCATCACGCAAGGCCCCGTCGTCGTGCTCAACGGCGACCTGCCGCTCATCACCGCCGACACCGTCGCCAAGTTCGCGCAGACCGTCGCCACCGGCGAGCTCGCCTGCACCGTCATGACCATGACCCCGCCCGACCCCTTCGGCTACGGCCGCATCAAGCTGGG
>CABUQI010000113.1 GCA_902493545.1 uncultured Collinsella sp.
GCGAGCCTTCTCGGCAGCGATGCGCTCGCGCTCTGCCTCGGCAGCGCGTGCTGCCTCCTCGGCGGCAGCGGCCTGCTCCTCGGCCAGCTTGGCGGCCTCGACTTCCTGGGCGCGGGCCTCGATCACCGAGGCGAGCTGCTTGCGGACCATGGCGACATAGGCGTCCTCCAAGGTGGAGGAAGCGGACTTAGCGGGAATCTTCATATCGGCGAGATGACCCATCAGTTCCTTGGAGGTCATGCCGAACTCTTTGGCCAGGGTGGACACACGGACTTTTGCCATATGACTTCACCTACCCTTTCTGGCACCTTGGGTGCCTAGAGACTGAACGAGCGTGGGAGACGCGCCGGGACCCGCCCGGCGCGACCGCGCGCTAGATCAGGTCCTCCGCATCATCGAAGGCGTCGGTGTCGTGGACACCGCAGAAACGGGAGCCGGGACGAGCCTGGTTGCGGCACTGGATGCCGTCCTCGGACACGTACTCGCAGCGGCGGACGTCCTCATCCTCCTCGTCACCGATCAGGTCGGCGGCGGGCTCCTCGTGAACGGGAACGTTCTTGAGGATGTCGGCGGCAAGGGTCTCGGACTTGATGTCGATGTGCCAGCCGGTCAGGCGCGCGGCGAGGCGGGCGTTCTGGCCCTCCTTGCCGATGGCGAGGGACAGCTGGTCGTCGGGCACGATGACGCCGGCGTAAGCCTTCTCCTCGTCGATGAGGACGCGGGTGACCTTGGCGGGCGAAAGGGCGTTGGCGACGTAGACAGCAGGATCGGCATCCCAAAGGATGACGTCGACACGCTCGCCACGGAGCTCGCCCACGACAGCGCGAACACGGCTGCCCTTGGGGCCGACGCAGGCGCCAACGGGATCCAGACGGTCGTCGAGCGAGTGGACGGCAACCTTGGAGCGCTGGCCAGGCTCGCGGGCGATCGACTTGATCTGGACGGTGCCCTCATAGATCTCGGGCACCTCCTGCTCAAACAGACGACGCATGAGCTCGGGGTGGGTACGGGAGATGACAATCGGCGGACGGCTGTGCTCGCCACGAACCGGTTGCAGGTTGGAGTTGGGGTCGCGAACGTCGATGATCACGGCCTTGATGTGCTGGTTGTGCAGGTAGCGCTCGCCCATCGGACGCTCGTTGCGCTCGTTCTCGTAACGACGCTGATCGAAGTGCGGCAGCTCGGCCTCGACGCCCTCGCGAATCTTGACGATCGTGAAGTCGGGTGTGGACTGCAGCACGGTACCGCTGATGAGGTCACCGATGCGGCCGGAGAACTCCTCGTAGATCTGCTCGCGGGCGGAGTTGCGCACGATGGCGTTGATCTCGGCCTTGGCGTGCTGGGCGGCGATGCGGCTCGTGTTCTTGGGAGTGACGTCGATCTCCTCGAACTCGGTGAAGTTGCCCTCCTCGTCCATGGAATCGTCGATCGGCTCCAGGCGGTAGACGTAGATCTTGCCGGTGGTGCGGTCGATGGTCACCTTGGCGCCCCACTCAAGATGCAGGATCTCGGCATAGCTCTTGGCGAGCGACTGCTCCAGGCGGTCGATCAGGTAGAGCTGGTCGATGTGCTTCTCCTGGCAAAGCTCCATCAGGGCGGACATCATGTCGGATGCTGCCATCTTACTTTCCTTCCTTCGCGGGCTTGAAGTCGTAGGTGGGCTTCAACTTGCACTTTTTAACATCAGAGAAATCGAGGGTGACGGACTCGCCGTCCTCAAGCTCGAGGGTCACGTTCGTCTCGGTCGCGGCGGCAATCTTGCCGGCGCACTTGCGACGGCCCTCGGTGGCGGTGGAGGTGAGCTCGCAGTTCTCGCCCACAAAGCGGGCAAAGTCACACGGGCGGCGCAGCGGGCGCGCCATCCCCGGGCTCGACACCTCGAGTGTATAGCTCGAAGAGATGGGGTCGAGCTCCTCAATCACATCGCCGACCCACTTGGTGTTGGCCGTGACGTCGTTGAGCGACAGGCTCTGACCCTCGGCACCCTCGATACGCACACGCACGCAGGGGGCCTTGGTGGCACCCACGAGCTCGACGTCGACGATGTCGACATCGTGCTGGGGAGCGACGGCCTCGAGCGCGTCGATGATCGCCTGCTCGGTCTTGGTCTTGACCATTGCGGCACCTCCATCCATACAAAAAAGAAGCGGGGCCGAAACCCCACTTCTTTCAATTACAACTTCATTTGCAAGCAAACTATACCAATAGCTGCGGAAACGTGCAAGCACAGTACGAATCAGCAGGTCAGCGTGCGCACAGCTTCTCCACAAGAATAGGACAATTGACCGCAGAAATCAGGGCAGGTATATGAAAAACGAGGGACGACCCAACCGAATCGCCCCTCGTCTTTTATGCGTCAGCTTTGCGCGCAGCGCTTACTTGACCACCAAGTTGACCAGCTTGCCGGGCACGCAGATGGCCTTGACGACCGTCTTGCCCTCGAGCCACTTGGCGACGGCGGCCTCGGCGGCAGCCTGCATATCCTCATTGGAGGCATCGCGGGCCACGTCGACGCGGCCGCGGACCTTGCCGAGCACCTGGACCACGATCTGCACCGTGTCCTCAATGGACTCGGCCAGGTCGAACTCGGGCCAGGCGGCGGTGTAGGCGTTGCCCTCGCAGCCGAGTGCCTCGTGCCACAGCTCGTCGGCCCAGAACGGGCAGATGGGGGCAAGGACGCTCACGATATCCTTGGCCACGCCGTAGCACAGCGCCTTGTCGCGGGCGGTACCCTCGGTGGCGTTGAGATAGGCGCTCGCCGCGTTGACGAGCTCCATGACGGCCGAGATCGCGGTGTTGAACTGGCCGCGATCGAAGTCCTCGGTGCACTTGGCGATGGTGCGGTGACGCTCGCGATAGAGCTTCATCGCAACCTCGTCGAGTGCGGACTTGTCGAAGGCCACGTTGGCATCGCCGGACTGGACGAGCTGCCAAACGATACGCCAGGCGCGCTTGATGAAGCGGTTGGCGCCCTCGACGGCCTTGGGATCCCAGTCGAAGTCCTTCTCGGGCGGGGCGATAAACAGGATCGCCAAACGCATGGTGTCGGCGCCGTAAGGTTCGATGACCGAGCTCGGGGGCACGACATTGCCCTTGGACTTGGACATGGTGTCGCCGTTCTCGTCCTTGACCATGCCCTGGCACAGCAGGTTAGTGAAGGGCTCGTCCACGCTCAGCAGGCCCAGGTCGCGCAGTGCCTTGGTAAAGAAGCGGCTGTAGAGCAGGTGCAGAATGGCGTGTTCGATGCCGCCGATGTAGTTATCGACGGGCATCCAACGGTCGGCGGCCTCGCGGGAGAAGGGCAGCTCGGTGTTGTGCGGATCGGTATAGCGCAGGTAATACCAGCTGGAGCAGGTGAAGGTGTCCATGGTATCGGTCTCGCGCTTGGCCGGGCGACCGCAGACCGGGCAGGTGGTCTCGTAGAACTCCTTGCACTCAGCAAGGGTTTCGCCGGCGCCCAGGTCCAGGTTCTCGGGCAGCGTCACCGGCAGCTGATCCTCGGGCACGGGCACGATGCCGCAGTGCTCGCAGTGGATGGCCGGGATGGGGTTGCCCCAATAGCGCTGGCGGCTGATGAGCCAGTCGCGGAGACGGAACTCGACCTTTCGACGGCCGCAGCCCATGGCCTCGAGGTCGGCCACGATCGCAGCCTCGCCCTCGGAGTGCTTGCCGCCGCGCATGCCGGTGTACTTGCCGGACTGGACGAGCGTGCCCTCGGCAGCGTGGGCGCAATCCCAGTCGACGGTCTCGGCATGGAAGGTATCGATGGTCTCGCCGCTGGCCTCGACGGCAGCGCGATCGTCATCGTCCAGGATGATCGGCACGATGGGCAGATCATACTTACGGGCAAACTCAAAGTCACGCTGGTCGCCACAGGGAACGGCCATGACGGCACCGGTACCGTAGTCGGCAACGACATAATCGGCAACCCACACGGGGACCTTCTCGCCGTTGACGGGGTTTACCACATAGCGGCCCGTGAAGGCACCGTGCTTCTCGAGAGTGCCCTGGGCACGCTCGACGGCAGAGATATGCTTGGAGTCCTCGACGATCTTGGTGACGGCCTCCTCGTACTCCGTGCCCTCGACGAGCTCGTGCAGGCCGGCGTACTCGGGAGCCAGGACAAAGAAGGAGACACCAAAGAGCGTGTCGGCTCGCGTGGTGAAGACGGTGATCTTACCCTCGTCACCCTCGATGGGCTCGCCATCCTGGTCGCACAGGGTAAAGTCGACCTCGGCGCCCTCGGAGCGACCGATCCAGTTGGCCTGCATCTGCTTGACGCGCTCGGGCCAGCCGGGGAGCTTCTCCAGATCGTCGA
>CABUQI010000114.1 GCA_902493545.1 uncultured Collinsella sp.
GCTCAATCGCCGAAAGGTAAACCTCGGTTTTGCCGGAGCCGGTGACGCCGTCGACAAGGACCACGTCTCCGTGGGCGTCCAGACGGGCGCGCTCAATCTGCGCGAGTGCCTGTTGCTGGCCGTTGGTAAGGGAGACCGGCGCCTTACCGTTTGCCGAGGACAGCGTGGTCTGCTCGATGCAGCCGCGCCACGCACGCCGCTCTTCCACCACCACGACGCCGCGTTTTTCGAGCGCCTTAATGGTCGCCGACATACTGTTGTAGAGAAGGTTGAGGTCGCGCGTCGTGACCGGCCCGCACTGGAGCGCCTCGATGAGCTGACGCTGGCGGACAGCAGTCCTGGGCGGCGTATAGTCGAAACCCTCGGGCGTGAGCATGACCCAGCGGTTTTGGATAGGCTTGACGGCGGGGCGCACAACTGTCCACACGCCGTCGTCGCCCTTGACCACACGCGGGCTGACGCCCGGGGGCAAGAACAGGCGCAGGCACTCGGAAAGCGTCGCGACATACTCGCGGCTCATCCAGCGTGCGATACGGGCAGCCTCGGCGGTAAAGAGCGGTTTGCTGAGGATAGCCTCGATGGGCTTGATGCGCGCGGGATCGAGAGCGCTGTTGCCCTGCAGGTCGTCCAGCTCAGGCGCAATGTCGACGATATAGCCCGCGGCGGCACGGTTACCAAAGTGGACCAGGACCGTGGATCCGATCTGTGCCTCGTTGGCAAGGGACCGGGGAATGCCGTAAGCAAACGGCTCGGACAGCGCACGTGTGGGAATGTCGAGGACTACGCTCGCATAGGCGGCGACGGGTTCAGGTGCGAACTCAGGCTTGGCCGGAGTCTCCTCCGGTTCCGGCGAACCAAACAGTGACAGTTGCTCGGCCATGGTCTCTGTACCTCCCATCCCATACGTCTTTAGAAACAAGAGCCCCACTCGTGGTGAGCGGGGCTCGGATACATGCGTTTACGCGACTGTTACAGCGCCATCGTGCGGGCGCGGTCGATACGCGCCAGACAGTCGTCGCGGCCGACGAGCGCCATGGCCTCACCCAGCGGGGGGCTCACCATGTTGCCGCAGACGGCGACGCGCACGGCCTGGAACACCACGCGCTTCTTGAGGTCCATCTGCTCGGGCAGCGGCTCAAGCGCGGCGTCGATGTTGGCAGCCGTCCACTCGTCCACGCCCTCGAGCGCGGCCTTGGCGGCGTCCAGAATGGCGCCCATGCCTTCCTTGGCCAGGCCCTTGTTAACGGACTTCTCGTCATACTCGAGCGTCTCGGCCGTAGCGAAGATGGGAGCGGCGACGGTCACGGCGTCGGCCGGCATCTTGGTGCGCGGCTTGACGATAGCGGCAAGCGCGTCGATCCAGTCCTCGCCGTACTCGACATTACCCTCGATGAGACCCGCCTCGTGCAGCTCGGGGACCATGATCTCATCGGCAAACTGGGCGTCGGACATACCGTTGATGTACTCGGCATTGACCCAGTCGAGCTTCTTGGGGTCGAAGGTCGCCGGGTTCTTGGAGATGCGGTCGAGCGAGAACTTGCTGGCCAGGACATCGCGCGGGATGATCGTGGTCTCGCCGTCGAGCGACCAGCCGAGCAGCGCCAAGTAGTTGACGAAGGCGTCGGACAGGTAGCCGGCGTCGCGGTACTCCTCCACGGAGGTGGCGCCGTGGCGCTTGGAGAGCTTTTTGCCGTCGGCGCCCAGGATCATGGAGATGTGGGCGAACGTGGGCACGGGAGCGCCGAGGGCCTCGTACACCATGACCTGACGCGGGGTGTTGGACAGATGGTCGTCGCCACGGATGACATGGGTGATCTTCATCATGGCGTCGTCGACGACGGTCGCGAAGTTGTACGTGGGCGTGCCATCGGAGCGGAAGATGACAAAGTCGTCGAGCTCCTTGGCGTCGAAGGTCACCTCGCCGTGAACGGCGTCGTGGATGACGACATCGCCGCGGTCCTCGGGCACCTTGATGCGCAGGACGTAGGACTCCCCGGCCTCGATGCGGCGGCGGGCCTCCTCGGGATCAAGATCGCGGCAACGGCGCTGATAGCCCTGGAAGGGGTCCTTGCGCTCCTGCGCGGCCTTGCGGTCGGCATCGAGCTGCTCCTTGGTGCAGAAGCAGGGATAGGCCTTGCCCTCGTCCCAAAGCTTCTGGGCGGCCTGCTTGTACAGGTCCAGGCGCTCGGTCTGGGCGTAGGGTCCAAAATCGCCGCCCACCTCGGGACCCTCGTCCCAGTCCAGGCCCAGCCAACGCATGGCGCGCAGGATGATCTGCGTGTTCTCGTCGGTGGAGCGGGTGGGGTCGGTGTCGTCGATGCGCAGGATGAACGTGCCGCCGTTAGCACGGGCGAAAGCCCAGTTATAGATAGCGGTGCGGGCGCCGCCAATGTGCAGCTTGCCCGTCGGTGAGGGTGCAAAGCGGACGCGAACGTCTGATGCCATGGAAATCTCCTCGATTGCAGGATGGATGTCTAACCGCACCAGTATAAAGCATCAAAGCAACCTCCGCACAAAGGGCACCGACCTACTCATTGGGGACAGACTTAAATGACCAGTCGTTGGAGACGTTCTTAGTTTAAGGCTGGTCATTTATGTCTGTCCCCAATGAGTAGGTGCGGAAAGGGTGTGAATGTTTGATTTACGCGCTATGATGTGCCCTTGCATAGAGAGCCTGGCGGAATGGTAACGGTCGCCGGGACACGTTTTTGAAAGGACAATCATGTCAGAAGAACTTCGTTCCATCCCACCCCAACACGGGTCCTTTGTCTTTACGTCGGAGTCGGTGACCGAAGGTCATCCCGATAAGATCGCTGACCAAATCAGCGACGCCGTCCTCGACGCAATCCTCGCCAAAGAAATAGAGCTGCAGGAGCAGGGCTACATCGCCCCCAACGGCGTGCCTGCCAACGTAGAGAACGTCCGCTGCGCCTGCGAGACCCTCGTGACCACCGGCACCGTCATCGTCGCCGGCGAGATTCGCACCCAGGCCTACGTCGACGTACAGGAAATCGCCCGTGGCGTTATCCGCCGCATTGGCTACAACCGCGCCAAGTTCGGTTTTGACTGCGACACCTGCGGCGTTATGAGCCTCATCCACGAGCAGTCGCCCGATATCGCCCAGGGCGTCGACGAGTCCTTCGAGACCCAGACCGGCGCGACCACCGACCCGATCGACCTGATCGGTGCCGGCGACCAGGGCATGATGTTCGGTTATGCCTCCAACGAGACCAAGACCCTCATGCCCATGCCGCACTACCTGGCAAGCCGCCTGGCCGAGCGCCTGGCCGCCGTGCGTCACGACGGTACCCTCGCCTATCTGCGTCCCGACGGCAAGACCCAGGTCACCGTGCGCTACGAAGATGGTAAGCCCGTCGAGGTCACGACCATCGTCATCTCCACGCAGCACGCCGCCGAGATCGAGGACATGGGCAAGATCAAGGCCGACCTCATCGAGCACGTCATCACCCCGGTCATGGCCGCTGAGAACATGCCGTGGGACAACGCGGACATCTACGTGAACCCCACCGGTCGCTTTGTCGTGGGCGGCCCCATGGGCGACACGGGCCTCACCGGCCGCAAGATCATCGTCGATACCTACGGCGGCTACGGCCGTCACGGCGGCGGCGCCTTTAGCGGCAAGGACTGCACCAAGGTTGACCGCTCCGCCGCGTATGCCGCGCGTTGGGTCGCCAAGAACGTGGTCGCCGCCGGTCTGGCCGACCGCTGTGAAGTCGAGCTTGCCTACGCCATCGGCGTTTCCAAGCCCCTCTCAATCATGGTCGACACCTTCGGTACCGCACATATTGCCGAGGACAAGATCGTCGAGGCCGTAGAGAAGACCTTCGACCTGCGCCCGGGCGCCATCATCCGCGACCTAGACCTGCGTTGCCCCATCTACGAGAAGACAGCAGCCTACGGTCACTTCGGCCGCGAAGACGCTGACTTCACCTGGGAGAAAACCGACCGAGTCGAAGAACTCAAAGCAGCCTGCGGCCTGTAATTAAGAGCCGCTAAGGTCACAAAACGCATGCGCTTTCAAAAGAAGTACCGCCCCCAAGCGGTGCTTCTTTTTTATTAATCCGGTGGTGAAGATGCTTCGATATGAGCCTACGCTGCGTCACCAGCTAATGAATTTTGCAGCACACGCGCCTCTACCATGTATCCTTAGTTCCGAGGGCTTTGGTATTGGCTCTGTTAGACCAGGATTGACATACATGTGTCCCCACGGTGCCATATCGTTGACCCCATAGACCGCGATGATGGGGGCAGCATGAACGCCGAAGACCTGGTCCTCAACTTCAA
>CABUQI010000115.1 GCA_902493545.1 uncultured Collinsella sp.
CAGCACCCTCTGCGCCGCGCGCCGCAGGCAGCGCCATCTGCAGATAGGTATCGGCAAGATATGCCTCATCGAACTCGGAGCGATCGGAATCCAACAGGTAGGCGGCAACAACGGTATCGAAGATGCGCGTGGAATCGACTGCCAGCGGATCCATGAGCTCGGGCTCAGAGGAATCGATAGGCGAAAGCTCGTGCAGCAGCGCCTTCATATCCGGGCTCGCCACGCGGCCCTCCATAAACAGGCGCGCGAGCACGCCGGCAATCACGCCGTGGGCGAAGTTAAAGCCCTCAACCTCAACCGCCGCATCGCTGTCGCCCTCCTCGAGCGCGAACAGGCCCTTGGACGTCGCCAGCCACAGCGTGCGCGTCAGCCCAAAGAGCGCGCCCTCTTCCTTGTCGTCGTCCACCACGGCGGCGACCCACTCGCCGGCATCAACCGCGCGGGAAACCTCAGCCGCAACGGCACCAAGCGCCTCAGCATCGCCGGCGGTTGCGCGAACTATCGCAGGTATCTCAAACACACTGGAGGCGGCAGCAGCCCCGCCCTCGCCGCCGATCAGCGCCAAGAAACGGTTCTGCATAGCGGTGATACCAAGCGTACCCAGCGCCGCGGAAACCTCATCGGCAGAAAACGCCGGGAAGGACGTCGACTCAAAATCGAGCTCAACGGGCGCATCGGTGCGGATGGTCGCCACCTTACGGCTCAGCAGCGCGTCGTCGATGTGTGCGCGCAGGTTTTCGCCCATCTTGCCCTTGACCTCATCGGCGTGTGCGATGACCTCGTCCAGGCTACCGTACTGCGCAATGAGCGCGCTCGCCTTTTTGGGGCCGATGCCCGGCACGCCGGGGATGTTATCGGACGTGTCGCCCTTCAGACCATAAAAGTCGGGCACGAGCGCCGGCGTGATGCCGTGATACAGATCGTCCACGCTCTCGGGCGTCATGATCGCCACGTCGGACAGGCCCTTGCGGGTCGAGACCACGTTGACGTGCTCGGTCACGAGCTGATACATATCGCGATCACCGGTCACCAGCAGCATGTCACAGCCGGCCTGCTCGCCCAGACGCGCCATAGTGCCCAGGATGTCATCGCCTTCCCAGCCCTCGGACTGCAAAATCGGCACGTTGAGCGCGGCGAGCAGCTCCTTAATCATGGGAAACTGTGCGTGCAGATCGGGGTCCATGGGCGGGCGTTGGGCCTTGTACTGCGGCAGCATCTCCATGCGCACGCGCGGCTTGCCCTTGTCAAACGCCACGACAACGCCGTCGGGATTAAAGGCGTCAATCATCTTGAGGAACATATTCAAAAAGCCAAAGATCGCGTTGGTGGGACGACCGTCCGGCGCGTTCATGGTGGGCGGCACGGCGTGGAAGGCGCGGTGCATGAGCGAGTTGCCGTCGATGACGGCAAAGGTACGGCGCTTGTCAGACATATTGAATACCTCGCTTTGGGCTGGGCACGGTTTGCTCACACCAGTTTACACGCTCCCCGCCCCGCGGCCACCGCACATCAAGCTCCCCCGCCACCGTGAGCCCGCGCGTGATACGATGGCTCACGGTACATTAACCAGCACGATCGATCCGAAAGGAGCCTGCGTCATGGAGCGTCCCTGCGCATGGAAAAAGTACACGCCACAGCAGATCGAGGAGCTCGAGGAGCTTTGCCGCGGCTATAAGCAGTTTTTGAGTGAGAACAAGACCGAGCGCCTGTGCGTCAAGACCGGTATCAAGATGGCCGAGGAGGCGGGCTACGTCAATCTAGAGACCGTGATCGCCGAGGGCCGCGCGCTCAAGGCCGGCGACAAGGTGTACGCTGCCAATCACGGCAAGGACCTCATGCTCGTCAACCTGGGCACCGCCCCGCTCGAGCAGGGCTTTAACATCCTGGGCGCCCACGTGGACTCACCGCGCCTGGACCTTAAGCAGAACCCCGCTTTCGAGGCCGGCGACATGGCTTATCTCGACACGCACTACTATGGCGGCGTCAAGAGCTACCACTGGGTCGCTTCCCCGCTCGCGCTCGTAGGCGTCATCTGCAAAAAGGACGGCACCACCGTCGACATCAACATCGGCGACAAGGCAGACGACCCGGTCTTTACCATCTCCGACCTGCTGATCCACCTCTCGAGCGAGCAGATGTCCAAGCCCGCCAAGGACGCCGTCGACGCCGAGATCCTCGACGTGATCGTGGGCGGCCGCCCCGTCAAGTTTGACGAGGACGACAAGGACGCCCCCAAGGAGCCCGTCAAGCAGATGTTCCTGGACATCCTCAAGGAGCAGTACGACGTCGAGGAGGAGGACTTCCTCTCTGCCGAGATCGAGGTCGTGCCCGCCGGCCCGGCCCGCGACATGGGCCTCGACCGCTCCATGATTCTGGGCTATGGCCACGACGACCGTGTCTGCGCCTATCCGTCCATGCTCGCCCAGATCAACGTCGCCAACGTGGAGCGCACGAGCATCACACTCATCGTCGACAAGGAGGAAATCGGTTCCGTGGGTGCCACCGGCATGACGAGCCGCTTCTTCGAGAACACCGTTGCCGAGATCATGACGCTCGCCGGCGAGGATAGCCCGCTGGCCCTGCGCCGTGCACTCGCCCACAGCCGCATGCTCTCCTCCGACGTGTCCGCCGGCTTCGACCCGGGCTACGCCGGCAAGTTCGAAACCAAGAACGCAGCCTTTATGGGTCGCGGCCTGTGCTTTAACAAGTACACGGGCAGCCGCGGCAAGGGCGGTTCAAACGACGCCGACGCCGAGTACGTGGCCCTCGTCCGCGACATCATGGACGAGGCCGGCGTGGACTTCCAGACCTGCGAGCTCGGCCGCGTCAACGCGGGCGGCGGCGGCACCATCGCCTACATCATGGCCAAGTACGGCATGAACGTCATCGACTCCGGCGTTGCCGTCCTGTCCATGCATGCCCTGTGGGAGGTCGCCAACAAGGCCGATATCTACGAGGCCTATCGCGGTTACAAGGCCTTCATCGAGCGCGCCTAACAACCCTTCATCAGTTGCGGTGAAATACGGACTAAACTGGCCCATACACGGCCAAAACAGACCGTATTCCACCGCAACTTCTTTTTTGGCAGAGGAGAGTCCATGCTGCAGGTCATCATTTCGCCCGCCAAGCAGATGCGCGCGGCCCAAGATGCTTTTGAAGTCCTGGGCATTGCACCCTTTGCGCGCGAGACAGCTCGCCTCCACCGCGCACTGCTAGATATCGAGCGGAATGAAGGCAGTGGCGGCCTGCAGGCGCTATGGAACGTGAGCGACAGGCTGCTTACAACGTGCCTGGATACGCTTCACGAATTTATGCCCGTCTTGAGCGATGCCGGCCTCGCCGATCCCGATATCGCGCGTCGAATCTCCCCTGCCGTCATGTCCTATCACGGCATTCAATACCAAAGCATGGCGCCCGAGGTCATGGATGCCGCACAGCTCGACTGGCTGCAAAACCATCTCTGGATCCTCTCGGGCCTTTACGGATGCGTGCGCCCCTTTCATGCCGTTGAACCGTATCGGCTGGAGATGGGCGCGAAGCTTGTCGTCGACGGCGCCCGAGACCTCTACGCGTTTTGGGGCGACAAGCTCGCACGGGCTATCGCTCCGGCAGGCTCCAACGCAACGATCGTCAACCTCGCCAGCGCGGAATACGCCAAAGCCGTTCTGCCCCGCCTCACCACCGATGTCACGGTCGTCACATGCCTCTTTGGCGAAGGCGTCCGCAACGGCAAGCCCATCCAGCGCTCGACCGCCAGCAAAAAGGCACGCGGCTCCATGGTGCGCTGGATGGCAGAAAACAAGCTCGAGGATATAAGCGGGCTCACCGCGTTCGACGTTGGTTATCGTCACTTTCCCGAGCTTTCAAATAAAAACACTTTGGTCTTCCTGAACGAACAGGCCTTGTAGGACCACTGCTACTTTTGAATGTGCTGCCTAGGCACGGCGTCTATTTCGCCAAGCCGTCGGCTTTGGCAATTTCATTTGTCGAGCCGTCCTGATAGGTAATCTTGACATGCTCCACCTCGGATACCTTGACGCCCGGCGGGGACTCCAGGCGCCATTCCGTCAGCGCGATATCCATCGTCGTGGGCACATCCCCTTGATCTTTGAGTTTAACCGTGAGTGTTTTGAGCGCCGCATCAAACGTCACGCGTTCGATTTCCTCGCCAGGAATAGACCCGCCGCTCAGCTGCAGTTGCATAAACTCATCGCGCGGATACCAATAGTCGCCCGGCGCGGCAACGGTATTGCCGCCCGCGACCT
>CABUQI010000116.1 GCA_902493545.1 uncultured Collinsella sp.
TCGGGGTGCGACGCCAGATAGGTGCGCTCCAGGTAGGCGGGGATGTAGACGCTCGGATCCATTAGAGGTCTCCTCCCTTAAATGGAAGCCCCTGCTCGGCTGCGCGCAGGATGCGCTCGTCGATTTGGGAGCGCACGATGTCGTTGGTGGCGACCCAGGCGGCAAAGCTGGCGTTGTCGGGGGCGCCCAGGCCCTCCTGCAGTACCGGCGTCGCCTCGGACAGCGCAAGGACAAGCTCGTCGGTGGAGCCCACACCCACGTTGACGCGGGCATAGACGCCATCGGGAAACTCGGTTTGGAAGTAGAGTGCCTCGGCTGCGTGCGGACACGAGCGCACAAGGATACGCAGGTAGTGCTCGGCGCCCTCGTAGTCCAGTTCGCGCCAAGCCGTGCTCATCAGCGCGATGAGCGTCCACGGGTCCAAGTCGCGCTCCGCATCTTTGGGGCGGCGGCGCAGTGGGGTATTCGCGAGGTACGGCACGGAGTGTGCGGAGCGAAAGCGCTTGAGCTCCTCGGCGGGGTATTCGAGCTTTGCCATGGCGAGCATCGCGGTGTGGCGGACACCAGCGGGGTCGTTGGGCGCAAAGTCCAAGCTGCGATTCGCGGCTTCGAGCGACATGCGATAGCGGCCGCTAATGAGGGCGCGCGATGCCAAGGCGGCAAGCCAGCGCAGATAGGGGCGGCGCGTAAGGTCGCCTGCGGCCTCGCGCTCGTAGGGGTCCTGGGCCGAGGCGATTTTGAGCGCTAGGTCGTGCTCGACCTCATCGCACTTGGACACCAGGTACTGTACGTATTCCTCGTTGGATTCGGCGGTGAGTGCCGTCAGCATGCGCTGAGCGTCCCAGTTGGCCGGATCGAGTGCGGCCGCCTCGCGGAGCATGTTCTCGGCAGCTGTCTCTTCTTGCTCTGCCTGGGTATCGTCAGGGATAAAGGGAATGCGGTAGTCGACAGCCTCGACCACCTTGGCAATGAGGTGCCCGGCGCGGTCGCGGTCGTGCACGATGAGCGGTGCGGGGTTGCGGGTGAATTGTTCCATCAGACGCTCTACGGCGGCAGCGTCGGTGAGCGGGATATTGTCGCGGCGCAAGGCCTCAAGAACGAGGCGATGGCAATCCTCTTGAATGGGATCGAATGCCATGGGGCCTCCTTTGCTGCGGTTAGGGTTCAAATGTTTCTATATAAGGTTCTAGTTTACCCGCATGTGGCACACCGGGGGTGCCGCACTTGGACTTGCACCTTTGCACCACGAAGACGGATGTCGCACAAATGTCGGCACCTTGGACGACCGAGTGGTATCACGGTGCCGCAAACGGTCGATTTTTGGCGGCGAACGGTGCATATTTTGGAGGGGCACCGTCCTGCCCAGGATATGTAGTCAACCTTGATAAAACGTTTGCCCAGCTTGGGAGTATGAATGCCGCACAAGGGTCTTCAGGGATAGAAAAAACGTTTCATCATTGGCGGCTTTAGGTGAATAACTGACCAACCAGAACGGTAAAATAGTGTTTGTCTGAGCGTTGAGACGTTTAGACATCGCGCATTGTCATCGCCGGCAACGCGCAAACCGGTCCTAACGGAGCCAATTGGGTGCTCCGTTATATACGCAAGTCTAAGAGGGGCTTGTTTAGGAGGCACAGTATGGGACGTTTTACCAATCCTCGCGATCTGTACTTTGGTGAGGGCGCTCGCCACGAGGTGAAGAACCTCAAGGGCAAGAAGGCCATCATCGTTTCTGGCGGCAGCTCTATGCGCCGCGGCGGGTTCCTGCAGGACGTTGAGGCCGACCTTAAGGAAGGCGGTTTCGAGGTCAAGCTGTTCGAGGGCGTCGAGTCCGATCCGTCCATCGAGACGGTCATGAAGGGCGCCGAGGCCATGCGCGAGTTCGAGCCCGACTGGATTATCGCCATCGGCGGCGGCTCGCCCATCGATGCCGCTAAGGCCATGTGGGTCTTCTACGAGTATCCCGAGGAGTCCTTCGATAACATCATCCAGCCGTTCAGCTTCCCCGAGCTGCGTCAGAAGGCTCACTTCTGCGCCATCTCCTCTACCTCCGGTACCGCTACCGAGGTCACTGCCTTCTCCGTCATCACCGACTACGCCAAGGGCATCAAGTACCCGCTGGCCGACTTCAACATCACCCCTGATGTCGCCATCGTCGACCCCGAGCTCACCTACACCATGCCCGCCAAGCTGTGCGCTCACACCGGCATGGACGCTCTGACCCACTGCATGGAGGCCTACGTTTCCACCTGCGCCTCTATGTTCACCGATGCCAACGCTCTGCACGGCATCCGCGAGATCGTCGAGTGGCTGCCCAAGTCCTATGCTGGCGACCATGAGGCCCGTCAGCACATGCACGAGGCTCAGTGCATCGCCGGTATCGCCTTCTCCTCGGGCCTGCTCGGCATCGTTCACTCCATGGCTCACAAGACCGGTGCTGCCTTCGAGAACGGCCACATCATCCACGGTGCTGCTAACGCCATGTACCTGGGCAAGGTCATCCAGTGGAACTCCAAGGATCCCCGTGCTGCCGAGCGTTACGCTTACGTGGCCAAGGAGATCCTGCACCTTCCCGGCGAGACCAACGAGGAGCTCATCGCTGCACTCGTCCAGAAGATTCGCGACCTCAACGACCAGCTCAACATTCCGCAGTCCATCAAGGATTACGCGAATGGTGGCGTGAAGGTCGACGCCGAGAACCCGCAGATGGTTTCCGAGGAGGAGTTCCTCGCCAAGCTGCCCGAGATCGCCGCGAACGCCGAGCAGGACGCTTGCACGCCCGAGAACCCGCGTGAGACCAAGGCTGCCGACTTCGAGAAGATCCTCAAGGCCTGCTACTACGACACCGACATCGATTTCTAATCGACTCTTGTTATCGTAACGAGGGGCTCCGCACGTATCTGTACGGAGCCCCTTTCTTTTTTCTTTTAGAGAATGGGATAGTTATGGCTGCAATTTTCAATAGCCCCAGCAAGTACATCCAGGGTCCGGACGAGCTCGCCAAGCTCGGCTCTTACGTTGAGCCGCTCGGCGCTAAGGCCCTCGTCATCGTGACGCCTTCGGGCAAGAAGCGCGTCGGTGCCAAGATCGAGGGCGGTTTTACCGAGGCTAAGGCCGAGCTGCTGTTTGAGGACTTTAACGGCGAGTGCTCCAAGGGCGAGGTCGATCGCCTGGTTGCGCTCGCTCGCGACAACGGTTGCGACATCATCGTCGGCGTCGGTGGCGGCAAGATCCTCGACACCGCGAAGGCCGTCGCCTATTACCTGGAGTCCCCGGTTATCATTTGCCCCACCATTGCTTCGACCGATGCCCCGTGTTCGGCGCTTTCGGTGCTCTATACCGATGACGGCCAGTTCGACAAATACCTCTTCCTTAAGGCAAACCCCAATATCGTCCTTATGGATACGACGGTTATCGCGGCGAGCCCGGTGCGCCTGACGGTTTCCGGTATGGGCGATGCGCTCGCAACCTATTTCGAGGCTCAGGCGACGCACGATGCCGACGGCGGCACCTGCGCCGGCGGCAAGGGCGGAATGGCCGGTCTGGCGCTCGCCAAGCTCTGCTACGAGACGCTTATGGCCGATGGCGTCAAGGCCAAGGTCGCGCTGGAGAAGGGCGCGCTCACGCCTGCCGTCGAGCACATCATTGAGGCCAATACGCTGCTTTCGGGCATTGGCTTTGAGAGCTCGGGCCTTGCCGCTGCTCATGCCATCCACAATGGTCTGACGATGCTGCCCGAGTGCCACGGCATGTATCACGGCGAGAAGGTCGCCTTCGGCACTATCGTCCAGCTGGTACTCGAGGATGCCCCGACCGAGAAGCTCGAGGAAGTCTTGGGCTTCTGCATTGAGCTGGGCCTGCCGGTCACGATGAAGGAACTTGGCGTTGCCGAGCTTACGCGCGAGCAGGCCATGATTGTTGCCGAGGCCGCGTGCGCGCCCGAGGACACCATGTGCAATATGCCGTTTGAGGTGACGCCCGAGATGGTCGCAAACGCCATCCTGGGTGCCGACGCGCTGGGCCACTACTATCTCATGGATGAGTAAATCAAGCTAAAGAAGGGGCAAAGCCAGCAGATGACTTTGCCCCTTTTTGCTATGGTGCAAAGGGGTCGGGTTACTTTGCACCAATCGTTGTTTGATGAAGGGCGGATTCTCGTATGGCGCTTCCCATGGTTTATGGCGGTCCTGGCCGGTATGTTCAGGGGCCGGGTGAGCTCTCGCGTCAGGGCAGGTATTTGTCATGGTTGG
>CABUQI010000117.1 GCA_902493545.1 uncultured Collinsella sp.
ATGCGACCGATGAAAATCACCCCGGAGCTGCGGTCCCAACGGACGTGCCGCGCAGGTTCGTCTTAGTAGACATCGCCGAGATGGTCGTTGATACAGACCAGCCGAGTAACGGATGCGAGCGCGCGGCGACGCGAGCGAGGGCATCTAAGCTGGGTGGTTAAGCGAAGAGCTTTTACGGACAGACTGTCCGTTTTGTGGCGCTTCGTCCCAGCTTGTAGGGACGGGCGCTTTTTTGGTGCCCAGAGGGCGTGCGCGCCCATGACAAGAAAGGGGTACCGTGGCAAACGAGTACAAGCAGACGATGAATCTGCCCAAAACCGGATTTCCCATGCGTGCCGGTCTTTCCAAGTCCGAGCCAAAGCGACTCAAGGACTGGCAGGACAACAAGGTCTACGAGCAAGTTCTAAAGAAGAACGAGGGTCACAAGAAGTTCGTGCTGCACGACGGCCCTCCGTACGCCAACGGCCCTATCCACATCGGCCACGCCATGAACAAGATCTCCAAGGACATGATCAACCGTTACTGGATGATGCAGGGCTATGAGGTTCCCTATGTTCCCGGTTGGGACTGCCACGGTCAGCCGATCGAACATAAGGTCGAGGAGAAGCTCGGCACCGAGAAGTTCAACCAGACCTCCACGGCTAAGATCCGCGAGCTTTGCAACAAGTTCGCTGTCGAGAACATCGAGCTGCAGAAGGCCGGCTTCCGTCGCCTGGGCGTGCTTGGCGACTGGGACAATCCCTACCTGACGCTCTATCACCAGCATGACGCTGCCGACATCGAGGTCTTCAAGGCCATGTTCGATAAGGGTATGATCTATCGCGGTCACAAGCCCGTCCATTGGTGCAAGCACTGCCACACTGCACTCGCTGAGGCCGAGATTGAGTACTCCGACGAGACGAGCCCGTCCATTTTCGTGCGCTTCGAGATGACCTCCAAGCCCGCCGGCCTCGAGAACTTCGACGGCCCGGTTGACTTCATCATCTGGACGACCACGCCGTGGACCATCCCCTCCGACCAGGCAGTTTCCCTCAAGCCCGGCGCCGCCTACGTCGCCGTTGAGCACGACGGCCGCGCCGAGGTCATGCTCGAGGACCTGGCTCCCAAGTGCTGCGAGGAGTTTGGCTGGGAGTACACCCCGGTCATGGTCGACGGTAAGCCCTACGTGGTTCCCGCCGAGACCTTCCATCATATCCACTACAAGCAGCCGATCTTTGACGGTGTCGAGGGCGTGGCGCTGCTGGCCGATTACGTCGGTGTCGATGACGGTACCGGTATCGTCCACAACTCGCCCGGCCACGGCGTCGACGACTACTTTGCCTGCCTCAAGGAGGGCATCACCGACATCTGCATGCCGGTCGATGACGACGGCAAGTTCTACACCGGCGAGGAGTTTGGTACCGGTGGCCCCTTCAGCGGAATGGATACCGACGAGGCCAACCCGCACATCATCGAGTTCCTGCGCGAGCGCGGTACCCTGGTCCTCGAGAAAAAGATCACGCACAGCTATCCGCACTGCTGGCGCTGCAAGCACCCGGTGCTCTTCCGTGCTACCGACCAGTGGTTTGTCTCGATGGACAAGACCGGCTTGCGCGAGCAGGCTGGCAAGGAGGTCCGCGAGAACGTCAAGTGGTATCCGGCCCACGCGGCCAACCGCATCGGCGCCATGGTCGAGCAGCGTCCCGACTGGTGCATCAGCCGTCAGCGCAACTGGGGCGTGCCTATCCCGAGCTACACCTGCGCCGACTGCGGCGAGAAGGTCATGAACGACGCCACGCTCGACGCTGTCATCAAGCTCTTCCACGAGAAGGGCTCCGACGCCTGGTTCACCGATGCTCCCGAGAGCTACCTGGGCGAGGCCTGCGTCTGCCCCAAGTGCGGCGGCCATCACCTCAAGGCTGATAAGGACATTCTCGACGTGTGGTGGGACTCCGGTGTGTCTTGGAAGGCCGTCTGCGAGTACCGCCCCGAGCTTGAGTACCCGGCGGATGTGTACCTCGAGGGCTCCGACCAGCATCGCGGTTGGTTCCAGAGCTCGCTGCTCACCTCGGTGGGTGCCAACGGCCATGCTCCGTACAAGGCGGTCGTCTCGCAGGGCTTCACGCTCGATGGCCAGGGCCGCAAGATGTCCAAGTCGCTCGGCAACGTCATCGACCCCAACAAGGTCTGCGACGAGATGGGCGCTGACATCATCCGTCTCTGGGTTGCCTCCGTCGACACCAGCTCCGACGTCTCCATCGACCATGAGATTCTCGCTCGTACGTCCGATGCCTACCGTCGTTTCCGCAACACGCTGCGCTTCCTGCTCTCCGAGCTCGAGGGTCAGTTTGAGCCCGAGACCGACGGCGTCGCCTTTGCCGACCTGCTGCCGCTCGACAAGCTCATGGTTGCCCGCCTGACTCAGGTCCAGGCCGAGGTCGACGACGCCTACGCCAGCTACGAGTTCCCGCGCGCCTACCGTGCGCTCTACGACTTCGTGGTTACCGAGCTCTCCAACGTGTACCTCGACGCCCTGAAGGACCGTCTGTACTGCGACAAGCCCGGCTCGCTCGAGCGCCGCAGCGCCCAGACCGTGCTGGCCGAGCTCTTCTCGATGCTCATGCGCGACCTGCAGCCGATCCTGTCCTACACGGTCGACGAGGCCATGGCCTATGCACCTGCCGGCTGCGTCGATCACCAGAAGTACGCCGCGCTGCTCGATTGGTACAAGTCGCCCATCACGGTCGACGAGGCCAATGAGTTCGAGGGCGTGCTCGAGGCTTCTCTTGAGCTCCGTAGCGCCGTGACCAAGGCCCTTGAGGATGCCCGTTCTGCCGGCACCTTCACCAAGAGCCAGCAGGTTCGCGTCAAGGCGGTCGTTCCCGCCGAGATGTACGCGCTGCTGACTGGTGACAAAGCGGTCGACCTGGCCGAGTTCTACATCGTCTCCGATGTTGAGCTGACCCAGGGCGAAGAGCTTTCCGTCTGCATTGATGCTGCCGAGGGCGAGTGCTGCGACCGTTGCTGGAACTACCGCACCACCGTTGGCGAGTACAACGGCCACGCTCATATCTGTAAGCGCTGCGCTGATGCGCTGTAGGTTACGGCGTTCGTAGAACGCCGTAACCTACCGACGCTGCAAACGCCCCTAAGCGGCAATCTGACGTTCAATCGTCGGTCGCGTACCAAAGTACGCTTCCCTCCTCTTTCACGTCACCTTGCTCGCTTAGGGATGTTTTCGCTGTTGGCGACGGTAATGCGGCGTTTCTATGGACCTAGTCGTTGGGGACGTTCTTAAACGACTAGTCAAACAAGAACGTCCCCAACGACTACCTGTGTCATATTCAAGCGGCATTCTGTTTTTCGGAATGTCGCTTTCGTTTTATGCTGATTATTTCGCTAGCGTTGGTGGATATGTCGTGCGCCCTGCGTGTGACAATATAAGATGGTTAATTGCGTTAAACGGAATTCGATTGTTCTGAGGGTAGGGGATTTCTTTGGGTCGTGCTGGGGATATGACGCCGCCTTTGCGTTGGCGGTTGGGTGTTGCTGGTGGGGTGGCGCTGGTTGTGCTGCTTGTTGACCAGTTGACCAAGCTTGCGGTTCGTTCCGTGGGCGATGCACTGCATGTGACCGTCATCCCCGGCGTGATCGACTTCCTGTTTGTCCGCAATATCGGCGCTGCCTTTAGCATGGGCGAGGGGCATGGCATCGCGTTTGCCGTGCTGGCGCTGGCGGTCATTGTCGCTATTGCCGTGTACCTCGTTCGTGCACCCCAGCTCGCCCATCTTGAGGTTGTGGGCATGGCGATGGTTGCGGGCGGTGCTATCGGCAACGCTATCGATCGTTTGGCCTTTGGCTTCGTGACCGATTTTATTGCCACCACCTTCATCGACTTTCCCGTCTTCAATGTGGCCGATATCGGCATTACGGTCGGTGTTGTGCTGGCGCTTATCGGTTACATGTTCTTGAGTCCCGCCGCTCGCGAGGTCGATGCGACTGCTGAGCTCAATGCCCGTGATGAGGCCCGCGCTAAGCGCAAAGCCAAGCAGCGTGGGGAGCGTGCCCGCAAGATTCGCGAAAGGAATGAGCGTTAATGGCCGACATCCATATTCTTGTTGCCGACGATTGCTCTGGCCAGCGTCTCGACGCCTTTCTGGGTGCCAACGACGGCTGCCCCACGCGCTCTGCCTGCGCGCATCTGATCGAGGGCGGCGCCGTAATCGTGAACGGCGA
>CABUQI010000118.1 GCA_902493545.1 uncultured Collinsella sp.
CATTGCCGTGCATTTAATCACGCGGATTCCTAAAGACCCGAATAACGATTGCTTGATACCGCATACCGAAGTCTCGCACTTTTCTGTGGCAAAGTGCGCTATAGGAGGGGCCGGCGGCTTTGTATTTGGTCCCGAAAATTAGCTTTGACCTGCTGGTTTTATTGGGATGAAAAAGCCGGGTTCCCCTATTGGGGAAGCCCGGCAGTGCGTGTTGAAACCGTGAAGAAGTGTCCTTTCCAACGTATAGGAGACACCACCCCTAGCAATAACTAGCTATTGAGTTTGTTAATGTCGTCGTCGGTGATGGCGCCTTCCTGGCTGGACGATTTGTCCTCGGAGGATGCGGTCTCATTGTTGGAATCGGAGGACTCGCTGCCGGAGGACGTGGTCTCACTGGACTCAGAGTCGCCCGGCTGCACGTTAGCGCCCGAAACCGTCTTAGTGGTGAGGTCGTAGGGCATCGTGCCATACCAGACGCAGTGGACCGCCTCGAGCGTGCCGTCGGCCGTAATACCGTCGAGGGCATCGCTCACGGCACGGCATAGTTCGTCATTGGACGAGAGGCCCACAACACCAAGCGTCGAGGGCGCCTCGAGCGCACCGACATAGGAGATCTCGCTCATCAGGCGTGCAAGGTAGCCGCCGGCCGTGGAGTCGCAGATCACATAGTCGACCTCGCCGGACTCGAGCGCCTCAAAGCACTCGTTGATGTTGGAGTAGGTCTTTTGGTTGGCGGTGATGCTCTGCTTAGCAAGCGCCTCCTGCGAGGCCGAGGACGCCTGAACGCCCAGGGTGGACGTGTTAAGGGTATCGGTGGAAACGCTTAGCGACCCACCATCGCTAGTTTTACCGAACACGGAAGTGGCATCGTACAGGCAGGTGCCGAGCGAGCTAATGTCCCCGTCCGTGGAGTTAATCTCGCCGATAAAGATATCGGCCTTTTTGTCGCCGAGCGCGGAACCTGCCGAGGACGCATCGACAAAGGCGACCTTAAGGCCCATGCGGCTTGCGAGGGCGCGGGCGGCGTCAACCGCATATCCCGTGAGCTCGCCGTCGGCGCCTTGCATGGCCTGCGGCGCATCGGAAGTATCGAGGGCGACCGTCAGGGTTCCGGGAGTGACCAGGGCATCGTCCGACACCGCCGGCGTGACGGTCTCGTACTCGATCTGGTCGATCGTGGGAGTCGTGAACGTAGACAGCGGGTTGAACGCGCATCCGCTCAGGCCCAAAACGGCAATGACCGCTGCGGTCCCAGCACTTAACCGAGCCGCGTGCATCAAGCTGCCCCTCACCATGTCCACTACCCTGCCTTCTGTGTCGTATACGATCCGTGCGTTGCGCGGAATATCAGGTTGTTCCCACCAGCTGACCTGGTATTTGACCCCACACTTGCGCACCGGGGTGTTTGCTCGGGAGGCCGCAGCCACCTTCACGACTGACCCGCTCGCCCGCGAGGCGGTATTGCCCCAAAGAAAGTAGAACGGACGGTGCGGCTTACATCTAGGACGCGCCATGATCGCGCCGCGCGCACGCGGTCGCTTACGTGGATCCCTTTGACCGCGTCTGTCTTGGACTAGGACGGGCATTTCGTCCGTCCGCAACCACAGCCTGGTAGGAACGAAGCGCATTATAGCTAAGTTCAAGCTAAAGTTTAAGGTTAGGGGCGTTATTCGCATCGCGAGTACAGATTTCGCAGGTCAGGACGGGCCGCACGTGCTCTGATTGAGCCCGTCGCTCCCCTATGGAAAGCCCCAACACACCCGTCTTAGGGCGCCGTGGCCAAAAAATAGCAAATATGAGTACTGTTACCAATTTAGTAGCAGGAGTTTTTGGCTCTGCAAGCTGTTTTCACGCTCTATAACGTCAGATTGATGCCAGGATATTCCACATTTGTTTAATAGCTTTCTAATTTACCCCATCTTCCAGTCCCAAAATCCCTGATTTTGCTGTTACTGAATTTGTAGCAGTACTCATATTTGCTATATTTTGGCCAGAGCATATATCCAACCCCCTGTTTCAGAGCATTGTTAGGCGGGTTTAAGCCCAAAACACGCCCGCAGCGTGTTAAGCAGCGCCTCTTGCTTTTTCCTGCGGGCATCGACACGATTCCGGTACCGCTTTCGCATACGCTGGTGCATGCGCCATGCGAGCGCCTCCATTGCCTCCATGTCGCAGAGCATCTCGTTATTGACCGTCGCGACCTCGATTCCCATAGTAATCAAGCCCGTGTTGCGTTTTTCATCATGGATACGTCCCCTCCGGGAGGAATGGCCCAGCTCACCGTTGTATTCCAGGTCAAACTGGGCTGCTTCCTGATACGCATCGCAAACTGCATGCGGCATCCCCGAGATTGCCTGCGCGCGGTCATCGAACTCGATCTTGTAGTCGGTCTTAAAGGGACCGCAGGCAAATCCGCCATAGGAAAACGGAAGCGAAAACAGAGCGAGCATGATGCACTCCATGGGCGAGCGCAGATTTTCTGACAGGTAGGGACACAGGCGCAGCAGCTGTTTGGCCACATTCCCCTTGCATGCCGCGAGGTAATCTACCAGGCAATCGGGTGTCAGCACGGACTCGACCTCAAAGTAACCGACATCTGGCGGCTGGTCTTTGTCCTTTGCCAATTTGTTCACGACAGGCGATGTGTAGGGAGGTAGATACTGCCCGCGGTCACTCAGCGAAATCTTAGAGCACAGCTCCTGGGCCAGGGCAAATGCCTGGATACAGCCGACCTCGCGCGCAACGGCAACACAAAGGGCCTCGGGAGATAGACTGTACACCCCCGGTTCCACCTCTAGAATCGAGCCAGCGGGCAACCCGGAGCATACGGACCAGCTCACGCCAAGAATGCGGCGGCGCTGCGCTGCAGACCCTACCAGCAAGCACAAATCCTCTTGCACCTCGCCGCTTGCGGCCCCAATCCGCACCAAGTCGGGAAGATAGATGTCCTCGGTCGAGGGCGACGACGTGCGCAGCACACGGCGCTCTTCATCGGGATCGAGGTCCTTCCAGCTTATGTAGCCCATCTGCCGGCGCTCGGCGCGCATCATGCGTAGCGCCGAGGCGCCTGTTAGGATTACGGAAGCCGCTAGCTGTTCGCTTGTCGGCTCGTTGCGCCGCTCAATCTTCACTGCCACAAAACCACCCCTACCAAACGCGTGCGATAGCGAGGCCATCGACCGCTACGGCGCCGGCGCGCTTGAGTTCCGCCGAAGCCGCGGCCATCGTCGCGCCCGTGGTGATAACGTCGTCGATAAGCAGCAAGCGGCGGCCGTGCACGTCCTCAACCGTCTCGTACATGCCTTGGGCACGCTCGCGGCGCTCCTCACGACCGAGTTCGCGCTGGTCGCCATGCCCGTACTTGACGAGAGCATCGAGCAAGGGAACACCCGACAGCTCGCAAAATGGGCGCGCAATGGCCTCCATATGATCAAAACCACGCCGCCGAAACGCTGCCGCCGTCGCAGGCACAAACACCACCGCATCCGCACCGGACAGCACACCTCCGTAGCGATCGGGCGCTACGACCTGGGCATGCAGGGCGGTGTCGTAGAGCAGCTCCGCCAGATACGGAGCCAGACGTCGCTCGCCCGCATCCTTGTACGCTTTAATGATGCGCGGCAGCGGATGCGCATAGACGGCGCACGCCAGGCAGCGGTCGAGCGCCTCCGCCATTGCCGAGGACGTGCCCTCGACCGAACACTCAGTGCACAGCAAATCCCCAAACGGGGCGCCGCATCGGGTGCAGCTATGACGTGGGTCGATGAGCGTGAGCGCAGCCAGGCAGTCTTGGCAAATAAGCGCACCGGCGCGCTCGCAGCCGGCGCATCGTGTTGGCGACAATGCCTCGAGCGCCTCGCGTGCCACCCGCTCGGCAAACGGTAGCAATTCGTCCGCAAACGGTAGGGCACCGGCACCCTGCAGACGGCTCAATATGTTCAGATGGCTCTTCAAGACACAACCCTCCCTACGTTCGGTCGCAGGGAGGGTTGTTGATTCGGCGCTATGATACCCCGATGCGCTCGGGGCAAGGCGGGCTAAATCCGCTCGCGGGCGTTATTCGCCGGCGGGCGGTTGCGGTGCGGACGAAGACGGGGTCGAGCCCTCGCCACCATCCTGGCGCGGCTTGCGGGAACGGCGACGGCGACGGCGCTTTTGACCCTGGTCGGCCGAGCCCTCGCCACCGCGATCCTCGCGCGGCTCGCG
>CABUQI010000119.1 GCA_902493545.1 uncultured Collinsella sp.
TCGAGAACACCAAGCTCGAGCTCGATGTCAACGGCGAGCCGTTCGTGGCCTCGGGCGATGTGCTCGTGACCCCGGGTTTCCGCGAGGCATACCCGTACGGCCTTAAGCGCGACGAGCAGATGCCGCCGCTGGAGCAGGGCGACACGGTCGACGTGTTCGACATTAAGCTCGAAGCCAAGCAGACCGAGCCGCCCGCGCGCTACAGCCAAGGCAAGCTCGTGCAGGAGATGGAGAAGCGCGGTCTGGGCACCAAGTCCACGCGCGCGAGCATCATCGAGCGCCTGTATGCCGTGCGCTACCTCAAAAACGATCCCGTGGAGCCGAGTCAGCTGGGCATTGCCATCATCGATGCACTGTCGCAGTTTGCCCCGCGCATCACGAGCCCCGACATGACCAGCGAGCTCGATGGCGATATGACCCGTGTGGAGCGCGGCGAGGATACCGAAGAGCATGTCGTGACTCACTCGCGCGCGCTGCTGGCCGGCGTGCTCGACGAGCTGCTCAAACACACGCAGGAGCTGGGCGACGCCATCAGCGACGCCGTCACGGCCGATGCGCGCGTGGGCGCCTGCCCCAAGTGCGGCAAGGACCTGGTTATGAAGACGAGCGCCAAGACTCGCGGCAGCTTTATCGGCTGCATGGGCTGGCCCGACTGCGACGTGACCTATCCGGTGCCGAGCGGCGTCAAGGTGAGCCCGCTCGAGGGCGAGGCAGCCGTGTGTCCCGAGTGCGGCGCGCCGCGCATTAAGTGCCAGCCGTTCCGCCAGAAGGCCTTTGAGATTTGCGTGAACCCCACGTGCCCCACCAACTATGAGCCTGACCTTAAGGTGGGCGAGTGCAAGGTGTGCGCCGAGGCCGGACGCCATGGCGACCTGATCGCGCACAAGAGCGAGAAGAGTGGCAAGCGCTTTATCCGCTGCACCAACTACGATGACTGCGGCGTGAGCTATCCTCTGCCGGCGCGCGGAAAGCTCGAGGCGACGGGTGAGACTTGCCCCGAGTGCGGTGCCCCCATCGTGGTGGTCAACACGGCGCGCGGCCCGTGGCGCATCTGCGTGAACATGGACTGCCCGACCAAGGAGAAGAAGCCCACCCGCGGTCGCAAGACCACGACCAAGGCGAGCACGGCCAAGAAGACGACGGCGGCAAAGAAGACTGCTGCCAAGAAGACGACCGCCAAAAAGACGACGGCCAAGAAGTCGACTACCAAAAAGACCGCCGACAAGTAACCGAGCACATATAGACGCGGCGGGGCCGGGCGCGCAAATGCAAATGCGCGCCCGGCCCCACTTCTAAGTTGCGGTGAAATAGGGACTGTTTTTGCTGGCAAAAGGCCTAATTAATCCCTATTTCACCGCAAGATTTGATCAGTTGTTGGGATTACTTCACCTCGACAGGCTTGGCGCCGGGATAGCGCTTCTCAAAATCTAGGCGGTACTTATTGTCATTGGTGCCCGCCACGTTGTCGCGTGACAGCGGCGCCACGATCTCATTCTTGTGGTCCGCAGGCTTGGCGTATTTCAGGCTGATCTCCCAGGCATCACAGATTGCGTCAATGCGGTGATCCAGGTCGTCGTACAGGGCGATGATGTCCTTCCAGGAGCTGTAGT
The DNA here is from genome assembly GCA_902493545.1 of uncultured Collinsella sp. Lineage (GTDB taxonomy): Bacteria > Actinomycetota > Coriobacteriia > Coriobacteriales > Coriobacteriaceae > Collinsella. The sequence goes on from CABUQI010000119.1 coordinate 1,611, forward strand.
TCTTGGAGCTCGTCGGGACGTCTAGGTCCTCGACGATGTCGTAATACTGCTCGATGGTGTCCTCCGTGCGCTCGGCGACGTCGGCGAGATTTTGACGGGTGGTTCGATCCTCTTCCAGATAGCTGCCGTTGAAGTTCTGCGCGCAGCCACGGACGTAGTTGTCGAGGTCTTCTAGCAAGTCGTAGTATTCGCTCAGGCGACGGTAGAGGTTCTGCTCGGAGAGTGTTGCTTCGCCGCCATCCTCGTCGTCATCGTCATCATCGTCGTACAGGCTGTTGGGATCGCCGAGAGGCTTTAGGTCATCGTCGTCGACGTCATGGTGCAGCTTAGCTACCTCGGCAGTCGTCTGCGTGGCGGCGTTGTCGAAAGGCTTGATCACAAAGAAAACGACCAGGGCGATGATGATCGCCACCAGCACAACGATAACGGCGATAAGCGGCCCGGCGCCGCTCTTTTTGGGAGCGGGGGTCTGTGGCGAAGCGGGCGCGCATGCGGGAGCCGGCTGCTGTTGGGGCGAGCCGCTCGCGACGGGTATGCGCTGCGTAGTCTCGACGGCCGCGGGGCTTGCGGCGGGGTCGGGGCGATAGGCGAGGGGGTCGTCCGCCTTGGCTTGCGGCGTATCGAGGGAACCGGTCTGCTCAAAAGCGGGCTGGCTATCGCTCGCGGTTGTTTGCTCAACGGGTGCACCGCACGAGGTGCAGAACTTGGCATTATCTGCAAGAAGCTTGCCGCACGAGGCGCAATACCGAGACATTGCCACTCCTTCCGCCACATTTCAATGCAATACGACGATTATACCCAGCGTCCAAAATTCTCCATCATAAGTTGCGGTGAAATAGGGACTGTTTGGCGGTCTCAGAGCTTCAATCAGTCCCTATTTCACCGCAACTTCGGAAAGGCACCTTTAGCCATTGGGGACGCACCGAGCACTGGGGTATCATGGCTTGGTTGATATATCTGCATTTACGCGCCTTGTAGGAAGGGGCTGCGCCCATGGCTTTTGAGCCCGCTCAACATAGCTTCATTACGCTCGAGGGTGTCGATGGCGCCGGTAAATCTACGCAGGCGCGCCTGCTTGCCCGTGCGCTCGAGCTCGCTGGCTACCAGGTTGTGAGCCTGCGCGAGCCGGGCGGCACTGCCATCAGCGAAAAGATTCGTGCCCTGCTGCTCGACCCCGCCAATACGGCGATGGGCGACACCTGCGAGCTGCTGCTCTACGAGGCCGCGCGTGCCCAGCTGGTGCACGAGGTCATAGCTCCCGCCCTCGCTGCCGGCAAGGTGGTTCTGTGCGACCGTTTCTACGATTCCACGACCTGCTACCAGGCGTTTGCCGACGGCCTCGACCGCCAGATGGTGCGCGATGCCAACAACCTAGCTGTCGCCGGTACGCATCCGGCGCTCACGCTCGTCTATCACATCACGCCCGAGCAGGCGGCGCTGCGCATGGCCGCCCGCGGTGCGGCCGATCGCATGGAGGCCAAAGGCATGGCCTTCCAGGAGCGCGTCTACCAGGGATTTTGTTCCATTGCTGCCGAGGAGCCAGACCGCGTAAAGCTCATCGACGCCACTGCGTCGATCGCAGACGTCTTCGCGCAGACGGTCGAGCTGGTTCGCGCGTACGGTCTCGACATTCCCCAAGACGCCGTCGCCGCCGCGCTTGCCAAGGAGGCTGAGTAACATGGCCCCCGCGCAGACAAGCCTGCTGGCCAAGCTAGACACCCAACAGCGCGTGCGCGACTTTTTGACCAATGCCGTCGCCAGCGGTCGCGCGTCGCACGCCTACCTGTTTTTGGGCGCGCCCGGCGCGGGCAAGCTCGACGCCGCGTGGGCGCTCGCCCAAGCCTTCCTGTGCGAGCAAGATGGCTGCGGCTCATGCGATAGCTGCGTGCGCGTCGCCCGCCATACGCACCCCGACGTGCACTATTACACGCCCGAGAGCGCCACGGGCTACCTCATCGCCCAGACCCGCGAGCTGCTCGATGACGTGCCTCTGGCGCCCATCCGTGCCAAGGCCAAGGTCTACATCATCGACCGTGCCGAGCAACTGCGCGCCAATACCGCCAACGCACTGCTCAAAACACTCGAGGAGCCGCCCGAGGGCGTTATGTTCATCCTGCTGGGCACCTCGGCAGATGTGATGCTGCCCACCATCGTGAGCCGCTGCCAGTGCGTGCCGTTTCGACTGGTGTCGCCCGCCGTGGCCGCGCAGGCCGTGAGCCGCGCCACCGGTCAGGACCCTGCGCGTTGCCGCATGGCCGTCGCCGTAGCGGGAAGCCCCACGCGTGGCATCGAGTTCCTCAAGAGCGCCGAGCGCCAGGACGCCCGCCGTCAGATGGTTCGCGCCATCGATTCGCTTATCGCCGCCGACGAGGCCGACGTGCTCAGCCGTGCCAAGTCGCTCATCGTCGCCGTTAAGGCGCCGCTCGCCGAGGTCAAGTCCACGCAGGAAAAGGTGCTCGAGCAAAACGCCGATTACCTGTCGCGTGGAGCATTGAAGCAGCTTGAGGACCGCAACAAGCGCGAACTCA
>CABUQI010000120.1 GCA_902493545.1 uncultured Collinsella sp.
GCGGATGCCGCCGGGGCGGCAGCGCGGGCGCCCGAAATGAGCGTCGGCTGTTGGGCAGCATCGGGTACGGATGCTGCAGGCGCGGCGGCCTGAGCAGCAGCCACGCTCGCCGGCACGGCGGCGTTGGCAACCATGGCCTCCAGGCGTGCCACGCGCTCGGCCAATGCCTCAATCGTTAAATCAGCCTCGGGACGCGCCAGACGCGTGCAGGCAATCTCGAGCACCAGGCGCACGTCGCTCGCGCCCCTCATCTCCAGTGCGGCATCGTCGAGCACTGTCAGCACACGAGCCAGGCGGTCGGCAGGATGCTCGCCAAAGGCAGCGGCCTCGGCAGCAAGCGCCTCGGCCTGCTCGGAGCCGCCCTCAAACAACTCGGCACGGGCACCGGCAACGCAGGCAACATACACGTCGCGCACGTGCGCCACCAGGTCGCGCGTCAGCTCCAGCAGGTCATTGCCCTCCTCGACCTGCGCACGGATCAGTCCATAGAGCTCGGCAACATCGCGATCGGCAATGGCGCGGGAAAACTCGCCCAGAATCTGGTCCGAAACCTCGCCTAAAAGCGAGCGGGCGTCGTCCGCATGCACAGAACCGTTGCCAAAGACGCTCAGCTGCTCCAGCGTGGACAACGCGTCGCGCATGCCGCCCTTTGCATGGCGCGCCACGATAGCCAGCGCCTCGTCGTCGTAATCGAAGCCCTCCTGCTCGCACACGTATGCCAGGCGATGCTCGATATCCTCGTTGCCGATGCGGTGGAAATCGAAGCGCTGGCAGCGCGAGAGGATGGTCTCCAGAATCTTTTGCGGGTCGGTAGTGCACAGCACAAAGATCACGTGCGCCGGCGGCTCCTCAAGCGTCTTGAGCAGCGCGTTGAACGCCGCCGTCGTGAGCATGTGGACCTCGTCGATGATATAGATCTTGTACTTGCCGCGCACCGGGGCAAAGTTGACGGAGTTGATGATTTCCTCGCGCACATTGTCCACGCCCGTGCGGCTTGCGGCATCGAGCTCGTAGACATCCGGGTGGTTGCCCTCGGCAATGAGCTCGCACTCCTCACAAGTACCGTCGGGCATGCAGCCGCTTGCACCATCGGCGCGCGCCGCCTCGGCATTGCGGCAGAGCAGTGCCTTGGCCAGAATGCGCGCCATAGTGGTCTTGCCCGTACCGCGCGGTCCGCAGAACAGGTACGCATGGGACAGGCGTCCCTCGGTGATAGCGTGCTCGAGCGTCGAGACGATATGATGCTGGCCCACCACGGAGTCGAAGGTGAGCGGGCGATACTTTCGGTACAACGATTCCATGGGTGCTCCCCCGGGTATACTGAGTCTTGTTGCCGCGACGGCCATGCGGTCGCACGGCATACTGCATTCATAATAACCCGTACGGCGAGCCCGCCGCGATAGGAGTCCAAAGAGCATGGCAGACGCAGAGAGCAACCTCGTTCCCTCCGAAGCAGCCGACCAGGTCGAGGTCGCGCTCGAGAAGCAGGCCGCAGCCGACGACGGTATCCTGTACCTCAACGAGTACCAGTACGAAAACGACCTGGTCACCGACTTCGCCCGCCTGGTCGCCTCGCCCAGGCGTCGCGGCTCGCTGTATGTCGCCGCGGCAATTGCCGCGCTCATCGGCATCGGCATGTTGGTGGCCGGCGGCAACTGGATCAAGTTTGGCGTCGTGCTGATCGTATTCGGCGCCTTTTTGGCCTGGTGGAGCAAGAACCTGCACCACACCCTCGCCCGCGACTTTATCGACGCCGTCGAGGCCGACGAGTCCATGGGCGGCCGCTATCGCCGCGTCGCCGCCAACGAGGACGGCCTGATGGTTTGGGGCAAGAGCGGCAAGTCGCAGTTCTTCCCGTTTGAAAAGCTCGACCACGTGCTCGACGGCGAGCGCATCTTTGTGGCCATGTTCGCCGACCAGGGCGTGACGATCCCTAAGGACACCTTTGTCCGCGGCGATGCCGAGCAGTTCGGTCCCTTCCTCAAGGCGCGCATCAACAAAAAACTCCGCATCGAGACCAAACGCAAGAAGATGAAGGCAGAAAAGGCCGCCGCCGAGGCCAAACAGGGCGACCAGCCCCAGGAGACCAAGGGCAAGCAACGCAAGCAGAAGAAGAACAAGAAGAAGCGCTAAGGCCAAGTCAGACAGGCAGCTTCGCATCCCGCTATCCTCCCCATGCACCCGAGCGTGCTACACTAGCAGCATCTATGCCACCGCGAATGGCTCGGCCCCGCGCCCGCCGCTCGCAAACGAACTTTAAACGCACGAGGGTTGGCCATGCCGCTTTTCTCGCAACATACCGCCCGGTTCTCGCCGGACGTTCCTTTGGAGGGCACCAGCTCTCGCGAGCTGCTCAAGCGGTACCAGCCGCTCGAGACACTTGCGACCGGCGGTTTTGGCTCCATCGAGATCTGCCGCGACACGCACCTGCGCCGCCGCGTCGCCATTAAGCGCATCCCCCTTATCAACGGTGCCGGTATGCCCGCCAGCGACATCATGGATGTCCTGCGCGAGGCGCACACTGCCGCCATGCTTCAACATCCCAATATCGTGCAGGTCATCGACTTTACGCACGACACAGCCTATGCCTACCTGGTTATGGAATATGTCGATGGCATGTCGCTGGCCGAGTTTTTGCACCGCGCGGACGGCCACTCACTTACCTTTGACGAGGCCGCGGCCATTGCCGATGCCCTGGGCCAGGCGCTCACCTTCGCCCATAGTAATGGCGTACTCCACCTGGACATTAAGCCCGCCAACGTGCTCATCGACCACTCGGGCAATGTAAAGCTCACCGACTTTGGCATGGCGCGACTGTCATCCGCCGGTGGCTTTGGCGGCTCGCGCGGCGGCACCATCGGCTACATGCCGCCCGAGCAGCTCGATATCGAGACCGGCACGGTCGATGAGCGCGCCGATGTCTTTGCCCTTGCCTGCGTTATCTACGAGGGCCTGTGCGGCAGCGCTCCCTTTATGGCGGCCACGCCCGCCGACTCGCTCGACCGCATCATCGGCGGCGCCACCTATCCCAGCGAGCTGATACCACACTTTCCCCCGGGAGCCGAGAGCGCGCTCATGAGCGCGCTCTCCCCCATGCCGCAGGACCGCCCCAACAGCATCGAGGCATTTTGCGACCAGCTCCTTGCCGGTCTGGGCAGCGTACGCGAGGGCCGTCGCAGCCTGGAGCAAATGGTTGGCGAGCTTTCGGATGACGAGCAGGAGCTCGACGATATCGAGCCGTCGCACTACGAGGACGACGCCATCGAGGTCGACCCCGCACTCGGCTGGGCGGGCACGCGCTGGAGCCATGCGCGCGACTACACCATGCGCGCTATCTCGGCGCTAACGTGCGGCACCTTTAGCTTTTTGCTGATGCAATCGGCCGGGGTCGCGGCGCTTCCCGGCCTGGTCATTGCGGCCATCGCGATCGGAGCGGCGGCTGGCCTGGCCCCCCAGATTGGCTCGGCCATCTCGGCTGTGGGCTTTTTGGTGCTCATGGCCAACGCCACCATGCAGGCACAGGGCATCCTGTCGATGCTGCCCGTCGCGGTGATCTTTGCCGCCGCCATGTCCGGTTGGTGGATCGCCTGGGGTCGCACCGAGACTGCCGCGAGCGCCACGTTCACCTGTGCACTCGCGCTTGGCTGTCTGACCGGCAATACCTTCCTGGCAGCTGGGGTCGCCGCCGGCGTCGCGTCATTTTGGCTCGGCCCGGCAAGCGCCGCCGCGGCAACGGGCATGGGCGCGCTTTTTGCCCGTCTGGCCACGGTCGCGCTTTCAGCCGGAGGCGTGCTGGGGCTCGGTAACGTTGCCGCAGCGCTGGGAGACCCGCTCCTTTGGGCTGCCTTTGTGCTGGTCGCGGCAACTGCCGCAGCATCATCCGCGCTGCTCAATGCCCATGCCAAGCGTGTCGATCAGGGCTCAAACCTTGCCGCAATCGCCACCATCGCTGTCACCGGCATCGGCTGCGCAGCGGCGTCCTGTCTTGCACACCATATGGAAATTGCCAGCCTTGCAGCCGCGGTCGTCGCCAAGGCGGCGGTTGCGGGAACCCTATCCTCTATAATCGTTGGGATATGCCTATAT
>CABUQI010000121.1 GCA_902493545.1 uncultured Collinsella sp.
CCTTGGCACCGCGCGCCTTGCACTCCATAAGGTTCGACACGGTCTTGTCGTAGGTGGCACTCTTGGTGGCCACAGCGATGACAGGGAAGCCCGGGTCGATCAGGGCAATGGGGCCGTGCTTCATCTCGCCGGCGGCGTAGGCCTCGGCGTGCAGGTAGCTGACCTCCTTGAGCTTGAGCGCACCCTCGTAGGAAATAGCGGCACCCATGCCGCGGCCCACGAACAGCGCCGACTGCGCATCCTTGCACAGCAGGGCAGCCTCATGCACGGCATCGGTCTGCGTGTCCAAAATCCACTGGATCTGCTCGGCAGTATCGGAAAGCTCGCGGAACAGCATGCGCGCCTGCTTGGTGGTCAAGCGGTACTTGACCTGCGCCAGTAGCAGGGCCAAAAGCGTGAGGCTCACGACCTGGCCGATGAAGCTCTTGGTCGAGGCGACCGCGATCTCCTTGTTGGCCTTGGTGTAGATGACGCCGTCGCTCTCACGCGCCACGGGGCTGCCCACCACGTTGGTGATGCCGAAGACCTTGGCACCCTTGATGCGCGCGTCGCGAATGGCGGCAAGGGTATCGGCCGTCTCGCCCGACTGGGACACGGCAACGACAAGCGTCGTCGGCGTAATGATGGGATTGCGATAACGGAACTCGCTGGCCGCCTCCACCTCGGTGGGGATGCGAGCCCAGCCCTCAATGAGATTCTTGGCAATGAGGCCAGCGTGATAGCTGGTGCCGCAAGCGATCACGTAGACGCGGTCGATGTCGTTGAGCTCCTCGAGCGAAAGGCCCAGCTCGTCGATGTCGAGCTCGCCGGCCGGCGTCATACGACCAACCAGCGTGTCGCGCACGACGCGCGGCTGCTCGTGAATCTCCTTGAGCATAAAGTCGGGATAACCGCCCTTTTCTGCCATGTCCAGGTCCCAGTCGATGTGGGTGACCTTGGGCTCGATAACGTTGCCGGCCTCGTCGGTGTACTCGACGCCTGCGGGCGTGAGCTTGGCAAACTGACCGTCCTCGAGCACCACGACATCGCGGGTGGCGTCGATGAGCGCGATGACATCGGAAGCAACATAGGAGCCGGTTTCGCCCACACCGACTACGATCGGGGAATCCTTGCGGGCCACGGCGATCACGCCGGGCTCGTCAGCGCACACGGCGGCCAGACCATAGGCACCGACCACGTGGGTGCACGCCTCGCGCACGGAGGCCATCAGGTCGTGCGTCTCGGCATAAGCCTCTTCGATCAGATGCGCGAAGACCTCGGTATCGGTCTCGCTCTTAAAGTGATGGCCGCGGCCCTCCAGCTCTTCGCGCAGCTCAGCGAAGTTCTCGATGATGCCGTTGTGGACGATGGCGATACGACCGTCGCAGCTGGTGTGGGGGTGAGCGTTAACGACGGAGGGCTTGCCGTGGGTGGCCCAACGGGTGTGACCGATACCGCAGGTAGCGTCGCTGTCGATGTTGGAAAGCTCGCTCTCCAGGCCCGCGACCTTGCCCACGCGGCGGATGACGTCGAGGTGCGCCGCGGCGCCCTCGCCCACCTCGAGCGCGACGCCCGAAGAGTCATAGCCGCGATACTCCATGCGCTTGAGGCCCGTGACCAGGATGTTCTTTGCAATATCAGAGCCGGTGTAGCCGACAATTCCGCACATAGGATAAATCCCTTCGTTCGCGTGACTGCAAGACGTCCACGCACAGGGGGCGCTGAGACGTATAACGTTCGAGTATTGTACTCACGCAAGCGCAAGCTGATATACCAGAAGTGGTATCTCAACTTAGATACCACCCGATGCACACATGCCCAGCCGGTCCAAACCACCGCAAAGGTGCCTGTCCCCTTCGTGGTGGTCGCGCTGGCAACGGCGTTTCCCCAGATAAAACCTGCCAAAATAAACCTGTCCCTTTTTGGAAGGTTTGGGATGCTACAATCTGGCTTGTACTTGAAACGCATCAAAGGGGCCGCTATGGCAAAGGTAAAAATCAGCGACGTCGCGCGCGAGGCCGGGGTTTCGTTGGGCACGGTTTCCAACGCGCTCAACCACCCCGAAAAGCTGCGCCCCGAGACCCTCAAGCTCATCAACGAGACCATCAATCGCCTTGGCTACCTGCCCAACCAAAGCGCTCGTCAGCTCGCGGGCGGCGCCACCAAGTCCTTTGGCCTGGTGCTCCCCCGTCTCGATCACGGCTTTTCACTCCAAATCGCCAGCGGCGCCCACAACGAGGCACGCAAGCACGGCTACGACCTGCTCATCGCCAACGCCGATAACGACGATATTCTCCAGGACCATTACCTGCGCTACTTTATGGGCACCCAGATGTCCGGCGTCATGGTTCAGCCCATGGCATCCCCCGACTGGCACCCCGCCATGGCCAAGATGCCCGTGCCGATCGTCCATCTGGACATCCATTGCTCCGAGCCCGGCTACTACGTAGCGGCCGACAACGAGGCCCAGGGTCGCATCATTGCCGAACTTGCCATCGCCCGCGGTGCACGCCATATCACCGTTGTGGGTAGAGCAGCATTTATGCAACTCACCCTGCGCGTCCTTGGCATTCATAAGGCACTCGCCCTACACCCCGATATCAAGATCGAAGTCATCGACGCCGGCGAATGGAATACCGCCGCCGACGGCTACGGCATCGGCGCCCAAATCGCCGCGCGCCCCGCCGACGAACGCCCCGATTTTGTCGTCGGCCTGACCGACGTGTTGGCCTCGGGCGTCATCTCGGCGCTGGTCGACAAGGGCATCTCTGTCCCCGGGCAAGTACGCGTAGCAGGTTGCGATGGCAACCCGCTCGCTTGGAGCGGATCGGTCCCGCTCACTACGGTAGCGCCCCCGGGCTACGAGATTGGCCGCAAGGGCGTTCAATTGCTCATGGAGCAAATCGAGAACAAGGCCCCGGCGAAGACCAAGCACGTCCACATCGGCTCTGCCGCGCGCACCGTCACCACAGTCACCGCCGCCGAGGATATCAACCGCCAAGAACTCGTGCGGCCGTTCCTGCTGGAACGCGCCAGCACCCAGGCAAGCAGCCAGACCGACGCCACGGCCATCAACCTAGGCGCGTATCTGTAGCACGCCCGCAAGTATGCTATGTCGCCGCTTAAGCAAAAGGGGCCCGACCATTGCCGGGCCCCTTTTGCTTAAGCGCAAACGTGGGCAATTGCTCGTTTCAACGCCGCAATTGTCTAGCGCGCGGCTTTAACTGCCGCCGAAAGGTCGAACAACGTATCGAGCACGGCCTCGCAGCCATCCACCACGTCCTGCGGCAGCGGAACAATGTCAGGAACGGCAAAGACGTGGCAGCCGGCCGTAATGCCCGAGACGCAGCCGTTGCGCGAATCCTCGACCACGGCACATTCCTCGGGAGCAAAGCCCGCGCGCTCGCAGGCGAGCAGATACATCTCGGGGTCGGGCTTGCCGTGCACGACGTCCTCGCCGCAGGTCACGGTCTCAAACTTGTCAAAGAGACCGAATGCTTTAAGGTTGCGCTCGGCGGTAACGTGGCGCGACGACGTCGCTAGACCCACGTGATAGCCCGCAGACAGCAGCTCGTCTAGGCACTCGGCGGCGCCGGCCTTAAGCTCCAGCTCGGTCTTGACCATCTCGTCGCGAATCTCCTTGTGGCGACGATAGATCGCCTCGGTGGTTTCGTGGCTGCCATAATGCTTATCAAGGATGTCCATAACATCGGGCAGCGTGCGGCCGATAAACTGATGGATCAGCGCATCATCAATCGCGAGCCCCAGCTCAGCGGCGCCTGCCTTCCAGGCCTTAATCCCCAAACGCTCGGTGTCGACCAGCGTTCCGTCCATGTCAAAAATAACAGCCTTGATCATATCGGCCCCCTCACCGGATTGTGTTACTGCCACTCTACCGCACTTTACAAACTTGTATATAACGTATATAGCATATTGCACTTTCGTTACATAGATAGAAGTATTATGACAAGCAGCCCGGTAGGATTATAGTTTTCGACCGAGTACTCAATGGTAAGGAACGTTTCATGATTTTAGACACCACGGCACCCGCAGAGGAGCTTCAAGAC
>CABUQI010000122.1 GCA_902493545.1 uncultured Collinsella sp.
GAGCCCCAGAAGCACGACCGCCAGCTCGATATCCGCTGGATTCCGCGCACCTCGCTTGCCACGGTGGAATGGATGCCCGCCGACAAGGGACTCATTGATGCCCTGATTGAGTTGAAGGAAGACCGGCTTGAGGCCAACGGCGCTGCCAACGACGCCGAGGCCACCGCGACCGACGAGCCCGCCACCAAGCCCAAGCGCGCACCTAAGCGCCGCAGCAAAAAGCGTCCCAAACCAGGTCTGCTCGACGGCATCGATACCTCGGACCTTTCCGCCGACGAGCGCGAACTGGTGCGCCGTCGCGCCGCCATAAAAAAGTCCATGAAGGGCAACAAACGCGCGAACACCAAGCCCGAGCTGCTCGTACGACAGCGCCTGCGCGCCGCGGGCCTTACGGGCTATCGCTTGGAATGGAAGGTTCCCGGCAAACCCGACATCGCCTTCCCCGGACGCAAGATCGCCATCTTCGTCAACGGCTGCTTTTGGCACCGCTGCCCCAAGTGCAACCCTAGCCAGCCCAAGCGCAACGTTGAGTTTTGGGAGGCAAAGTTCCGTCGCAACGTCGAGCGCGACCGCGCTGCCGTGGCAGCACTCACTCAAATGGGCTGGACGCCTATAACCATCTGGGAATGCGAACTCAAAAAAGACCGCATCGACGGCACGATGGAAAAGGTCATCGAGCAGGTGCGGGCCGCAGAGCCGCAGCGCTAGGAACGAGCCGTCCACACGCCCCGCACAGGCGAGCCACATCCACGCCACAAACCTTAGAAAGCCCTTAAGCCCAAAACCTTTCAAGAGTGTTACTCGATAGCTTTGACCTGCGGTTTCATCGTAACACCAAACCAGGTTAAGCCTTTCTTTAGCGCTTCTTTGCAGCAGCCGCGGCATAATACTGCCAACGCACGGGACCTAGCAGCACACCCCGTGCGCAACCTTTTGGTGGACATCGAGGAGGCCGCATAAGCATGCATTCTTCCAATGACGCAGCACAGCAGTCATCCCTAACACATGCAGACCTTTTCTCCTTCCCCCCGACACAGAGAAACGGCCTCCTCGACTCCCCAACCACAAAAGCCAAACGCTCAACCGACCAGAGCCACAACTTACGAGCATCGTTCGAAAAGCTCCAAGCATCTCTAGACAAAACCTTCCCCAACCAAGCCCGGGCATACTAACCCCTCATCAACAAAGCGCCCCTCGCGCCCCATCCTTTCCGCCCTAACGCCACAAGGGCGATCGAGCAGGACGGCTTGGGCGGGTCCCCGTACTTAGTTTCCAAAATCATTCCGCAGCGCGAAGGCCCCCGTTGCCAACGCTTCGTAGAAGCGAGGCAACGGGGGCCTTCATGCGCGAGGACGTTTTGGAAACTAAGTACGGGGACCCGCCCAAGCCGTCCGGTGGGATCGGAGTACCCTTGCTGTTACTCTGCCTTGCCCACAGAGTTGAGGTTGGTCATGCGGATCTTAACCAGCTCGGTGATCTCACGCATACCCTCCTTGGCCGGCTTCTTGGGATCGAAGCAGGCAGGGTTCTCGGCCATGTAGGCCATGAAGCCCTTGGTGTAGGCCTGACGCAGCTCGGTGGCGTAGTTAACCTTGCAGATGCCATTCTTCACAGCCTCGGCAACCTGCTCATCGGGCACACCAGAGGTGCCGTGCAGGACCAGCGGCACGTCGACGGCGTTGCGGATGGCCTTGACCACGGACTGCTCGATGTGCGGATCGCTCGTGTACACACCGTGGCTGGTGCCAACGCCAATGGCCAGCGAGGTGCAGCCGGTACGCTCGACGAACTCCTTGGCCTCAGCAGGATCGGTGTAGGGGCTCTCGCCCTCAACCGCGGGACCGTCGTCCTCCTTGCCGCCAACCTTACCAAGCTCAGCCTCGACGGGCACGCCCATGGCGCGGCCAGCGTCGGCGACGGACTTGGTCAGAGCGATGTTGTCCTCGAAGGACTCGTGCGAGCCGTCAATCATGACGGAGGTGTAGCCCGTGCGGAAAGCCTGCATGCAGCGGTCATAGCCATCGCCGTGATCGAGGTGCAGAGCGACGGGCACGGAAGCGCGCTCGGCGGCAGCCTTGACCATGCCGTAGAAGTAGTCCAGACCAGCGGTCTTGATGGTGCCCGGGGTGGTCTGCATGATGACGGGGGACTTGGTCTCCTCGGCAGCGGCCAGAACGGCCATAACAAACTCGAGGTTCTCGACGTTGAAAGCGCCAACAGCGTAGTGGCCGGCCTGAGCGTCCTTGAGCATCTTTTCGGTGGTAACAAGTGCCATGAGCGTTTGCTCCTCTCCCTCGCCCGCATCTGGACATCGGGCGTAGTTGTTCACAAGGCGTTTTACCTTGCGTTTTTCTGCGCTCATTGTATGAAATTCAGCACCTTTACACGCGCGAGATATTGAGCCCATGCAGGTTAATACAGTCGTTTTTGAAAAGTAAACGGAAGGAATTTGAGCCGAGTGGACATGTTCGATATTGAATTTTGGGCGTTCAGCGTCTTTCTTTTATAGAAAAGATAAGTAATCGAAAGGTATTTTCTTACTCAAAAAGAAAATGAACGAAAATAGAGTCAACACAATTCCTGCAAATTTAGCCGAGAATGGAGCAAGCATGGCCCAAGCTACCAACCGTGCTTTTGCCGACGAACGCCGTACCGCCATCATGGAAATGCTCGAGCATAATGCCTCGGTACAGGTAGCAGAAATCGCCCAGACCTTTGGCGTGTCCTCCGTCACCGCCCGCGCCGACCTGGACGCGCTCGCCGAAGCAGGCAAGTTGCGCCGCACGCATGGTGGCGCCGTGTCGCTCCATAAACGCCTGACCGTCTCCACGCAGGATCGCCGCATCAATGTCAACGTCGCCGCCAAGCAGGCCATCGCGCAAAGCGCCATTGCGCTCGTCAATGACGGCGACACGCTGCTCGTCGACTCGGGCACCACGGCGCTCGAGTTCGTCCGGCTCCTCGATCAGCGCGGCGGTATCACCGTCATCACGGCCGACATTACCATTGCCGATTACATCGACGAGAGCATGCCCTCGGTCGATGTCGTCATGCTGGGCGGGGCGTTGCGCAAAGGCCATCGTTATTTGTACGGACCGCTCACTATGCAGGCGCTCCAAATGGTCCATGCCGATCTGGCCGTCATGTGCCCCGGCGCCTTTGTCCCCAGCTGCGGCTTTACGACCGACTTTCCCCAGATGGCCGAGACCAAAACGGCTATGATCACCGCGGCCCATCAAAGCGTCGCACTCATGGACGCCAGCAAGGTTAACGGACGCGGCATGTACCGCTTTGCCGAGCTTGCCGATGTCGACGCCATCGTGATGGACCGTGACCCCGACCATGCCGTCGCCACCTCGATCGCCGAGGCCACTGACAGCTCACGTCCAGCCCTCGTCATCGCCGGCGCTTAAACAAAAACCACCACAAAGGTGCCTGTCCCCTTTGTGGTGGTTGTGATGGTTGAGCGTCTAAAGTGAACGTGTCGTTACTTGGACAGCTCGTCGGCGAGGGCCTCGATCTGAGCGCGCGAGGCTTCGTTGAGCGAGCCCAGCACAGTCACCTTGTTCTGCGTCAGGGTGATGTCCTTCATACCCTCGAGCTCCTTGGTCATAATCTTGGCCGCTGCAGGCGCCCAGGAACCGGACTCGACAAGCGCCACCGTACGGTTCTGATAGGCGTGCTCGGCAAGCGTGTGGATAAAGGTGCTCATGAACGGGAAGATCTCGCCCTGATAGGTGATGGAGGCGAGCACCAGACGGTCATAGCGGAACGCATCCTCAACGGCCTCGGCCATATCATCGCGAGCCAGGTCAAAGACGGAGACCTTCTGGCCGCGGGCCTCGAGAGCAGATGCGAGCTCCTCGACGGCAGCTTTCAGGTGCCCATACACACTCGCATAGGCGATCGTGATGCCCTCGTCCTCGGGCTGGTAGCTCGACCAGGTGTTATAGGTGTCGAGGTAATAGCCCAGGTTCTCGGTCAG
>CABUQI010000123.1 GCA_902493545.1 uncultured Collinsella sp.
AGAACACCGTTAAGGGCAAGCTGGCCGATAGCGAGTACGTTGCCTCGGACGGCATTGTTGCAATGGTGTTTTGCCTGGTTCTTGGTATCCTGGTTGCCTTTGTTCCCGTGGGATCCATCTTCTTTACCGATGGCGCACAGGCGAACATTACCGCCGCGGTTATCTCGGTGCCGATTGTGCTGGTGGGTATCGGCGTGGGCCTTACGTTTCGCCGCTTTACGCCGGAGGGCGCCGAGGTGGCGGCTCGCTGCAAGGCACTTAAGCATTGGCTCGAGGACTTCACTCGTCTAAAGGAAGCCGTCCCGGGCGATCTGGTGCTGTGGAACAAGCTGCTGGTGATGGGCGTGGCGCTGGGTGTTTCCAAGGAAGTGCTGCGTCAGCTTGCCGAGGCCGTGCCGCCCGAGGTGCGCGAGGCCGACGGCTTCTATGACAATTATCCCTGCTACTGGTGGTACTACCATCATTACGGTATCGAGTCTCCGCTCGATTCGTTCGATGACGTGTATCACGAGAGCATCCGTGAGCTGGCGTCGAGCTCCGACAGCTCGGGCGGCGGCGGAGGCGGCGGCTTCTCTGGCGGCGGAGGCGGCGGCGTCGGCGGAGGCGGCGGCGGAACGTTCTAGCGCGCTCTGATTTTTGGGATGGATCTTCTCCGGCGACTGCCGACGGATCCATCCCATTTTCATGCGCTACCTACGAAGGCTGTCCCCAACGACTAATCACTGGGAACATCCCTAAATGACTAGGTATGGCTGCTGGGTTTAGGCTGTTAGATCGAGTTCGTAGAGGAAGCTTTCGCGCGGCATGTCGTGACGGCGCTCTTCGCGGTTGGCGCGGTGCGTGGCCGTGCGCTTAAAGCCGTGCAGCTCGTAGAACTTCCACGAGCAGTTGGAGTCGGTGTACAGGTGCGCCCTCGTCGCTCCAAGCGAGGACAGGTGCGAGACGGCGGCATCGAGCAGAACCGTGCCAACGCCCAGGCCATGGACATCGCGATCCACGGCAAGCAGCGTGACCTCGTTGTCGTGCGGCAACGGGCTGCTCTCGAGCAGGCGGTTGTTGGTTCGGATGGTTGCGCGCACAAACGAGAGATACTCGGCGCACGCATCGGGCTCTAGCTCACGCATCTGCGATAGCAGCGCGCGTTCGGTATCCATCCAATGCTCGTTGATAGTGGCGCCGGAGCTCTGTCCCGCACGCGCGAGCGAAATGCCACGCGCCTGACCGTCGATTACGGCAACCTGTGAAAACGTCGACGACGAAAGGCAATAGGCGAGGTCGCACGCGGCCTCAAGGCGGTTGTACTCATCGTTATCCGAATTGTTATGCCAAAGCTGCTGCAGAATCAGCGCGATGGCGTCGAAGTCTTCGGTATCAAACGGTCGGTAGAGAACCCGCGAGACCATGGTGCCTCTTTCTTTTGCGGATGCATATCGAGCACAGTTCTACCACGCCATTGGCATCTAATTATGGTGCCCCTGTGTTCCATGAACTCA
Organism: uncultured Collinsella sp.; assembly: GCA_902493545.1. Classification (GTDB taxonomy): domain Bacteria; phylum Actinomycetota; class Coriobacteriia; order Coriobacteriales; family Coriobacteriaceae; genus Collinsella. Next base: position 1,494 of record CABUQI010000123.1, read on the forward strand.
CCGTGCCCGGTGCCATGCCCATCCCCTCCGCTCGCAAACTTTTTCTGCACATGCGCCCGTTGCGGGGTGCATCGATGCGCTCGATGCGCTACATTAAATCAGTATTTTCAATGCCGCTGCGCGAGCGCTGCAGATCGACGTATCACCGACTCACAGAGCACGGCGGCGTACCAGACAGGAGGACTGCATGGGATCTGATGTGAAGATCGCACGCGCGTTGATCTCGGTTACCGATAAGACGGGCGTCGTCGATTTCGCACGGACGCTGGTTGACGACTTTGGCGTCGAGATCATCTCTACGGGCGGCACGGCTCGTGCCATCGAGGACGCGGGCGTTCCCGTAACCCCCATCGAGGAGTTCACGGGCTATCCCGAGATGATGGACGGCCGCGTTAAGACCCTGCACCCCAAGGTTCATGGCGCGCTGCTGGCCCGCCGCGATTCCGAGCAACACATGCAGGAGGCGGCTCAGCATGGCATTAAGCTGATCGACCTGGTCGTCGTCAACCTGTACGAGTTCGAGAAGACCGTCGCCAACCCCGAGGTCACCTTCGCGGATGCCATCGAGCACATCGACATCGGTGGCCCCTCCATGCTGCGCTCTGCCGCCAAGAACGCCACGAGCGTTACCGTCATTTCCGACCCTGCCGACTATGATGCCGTCCTGGCCGAGATGCACGAGACCGGTGGCTGCACCACGCTTTCCACCCGTCGTCGCCTGCAGGTGAAGGTCTACCAGACCACCGCCGCCTACGACACGGCTATCTCCCGTTGGCTTGCCGCCCAGGCAAGCGATGTGGCGGACACCTCTGCCAAGCTCGAGATTTCGCTGGAGAAGGTCGACGACCTGCGCTATGGCGAGAATCCTCATCAGAAGGCTACGGTCTACCGCTTTGCCGAGGGCTGCGAGAACACCGCGAGCTCGCAGTTCCCGCTCGTTGGCTCCGAGCAGATCCAGGGCAAGCCGCTCAGCTATAACAACTATCTGGATGCCGATGCCGCTTGGAACCTGGTCCGCGAGTTCGACGAGCCGGCCTGCGTGATTCTCAAGCACCAGAACCCCTGCGGCTCCGCCGTTGCCGAGGACATTACGTCCGCTTACGACCGCGCCTTCGCCTGCGATCCCAAGAGCGCCTTCGGCGGCATCATTGCCTGCAACCGCGAGGTTCCCTATGAGCTGGTCGAGCACTTTGCCGATCAGAACAAGCAGTTCGTCGAGGTTATCATCGCCCCGAGCTACACCGACGAGGCGCTTGAGCGCATGGCTAAGCGCCCCAACCTGCGCGTGCTGGCCACCGGCGGCGTGGATCATGGCGCCCAGGTGGAGCTGCGCTCCATCGACGGCGGCATGCTGGTGCAGGAAGTCGACCACGTGACCGAGGATCCCGCGACCTTTACGTTCCCCACCGACCGCAAGCCCACCGACGCCGAGATGGCCGAGCTCGAGTTTGCCTGGAAGGTCTGCAAGGGCGTTAAGTCCAACGCCATCTTGGTTTCCAAGGGCAAGGCCGGCATTGGCATGGGCCCGGGTCAGCCTAACCGCGTTGACTCTGCGCTGCTTGCCTGCGAGCGTGCCGAGGACTTCTGCGAGCGCGAGGGCGTGGAGAAGGGCGGCTTTGCCTGTGCAAGCGACGCGTTCTTCCCGTTCCGCGACAATGTTGACGTGCTCGCCGCGCACGGTGTGACCTGCATCATCCAGCCCGGCGGCTCCAAGCGCGACGACGAGAGCATCCAGGCCTGCAATGAGCACAATATTGCTATGGTGTTTACGGGCGCTCGCCACTTCCGCCACTAAGTTCCGCTTTGGGACAAAATAATCTCCGCAAAAGACGGCTGCTCCGTTTGGAGGGCCGTCTTTTTGGTATAAGAGGACGGAATGACTAACACGAAAGGTACAACCATGCCCCAGATTGATGAAGCCGAGCTGTTTGGCAATGCCGAGGATCAGCGTGCGTACGAGGACTTTTGCGCCAATCAGGAGGCGGTCGAGAAGTTCACGCTCGACAAGCCCGCGCTTGTCTGCCGTTGGCGCATGTCCAACAAAAAGGTGCCCATGCTCAACCGCCACATCCGTGCGCTATCCGAGCGCCTGGTGCAGGGCGAGCCGCTTACCCATAACATGCTCAGCTGGGCGAAGCAGCACGTTGAGTGGTCGCTCGCCGAGGGCGATTACACCGCGCACGACGGTGTGCTCATGCTGGTGATCGACATCAACGGCAATGCTGCCATGACGGTGGGGGAGTACGAGCCGCTGGCCGATACGTCGGCCAAGGCGCTGCGTGCCCGCTCCGCCGAGGCTCGCTCCGAGGCCGACGAGACCGGCGTGGCGCCCGAGCTGCTCGCCGCCGTCAACAATGGCGAGCTTGCCTTTGTGGCGCCGGCGGACGAGTGCCTGTGTGGCACGGCGACGCTCATTGAGCAGCTGGCCCAGACCAAGGGCATCCCGGTCACGCGCGTAGACATTCCCGCGCAGCTTAAGGGCG
>CABUQI010000124.1 GCA_902493545.1 uncultured Collinsella sp.
CTGCTGCGTGGTTTTGCTAGTAGCTCACCTGGCAGGGAATGCCGAGGGCGCGCACACGCGCGGCAATGGCGTCGAGGACGTCGGGTGCTGCTTTGGCAAGGCCGGTGACCGGTGTCTCGCGCGCCACCGTGTAGATGGTCGCCTCCTGCGGACGAATGCGCTCGAGTGCCGCGAGCCAAGGGCCAACGTACTCCTCGCCGGTATTGTCGAGAGGATTGCCCTGGTGTTCGCCGGTCAAAAACATCGTCTGGATAATGACGTGGCCGTTAAAGCTCGCGAACGTCTCGATCTGGTGCTCCACATCGTAGGGGCCAACGGGTTGATCGAGCAGCTGGATAAATGCCGGGTCGACCGTATCGAGCTTGAGGATGTTGTCGTCGACCATCATGAGCGCGTCGTGTACCTGGGGACGGTCGGCGCGCGTGCCGTTGGAGAGCACGGCGATCTTGGAGTTTGGGGCAAGCTCGTCGCGCAGCGCGACGGCGCCGGCGATGGCCTGCGGAAACTCCGGTGCGGCGGTGGGCTCGCCGTTGCCGGCAAACGTGATTACATCGGGCAGCTCACCTTCGACTGCCATCTCGCGCAATTTGGCCTCGAGTGCATCGAGCACCACGGCAGCCGTGTTATACGATTCGTGGCAGGGGCGCTCGGCGTTGAGACCGTTCTCGCAGTAGATGCAGTCGAACGTGCAGATCTTGCCGCTCGCCGGCATCATGTTGACACCGAGCGAAAGGCCCAGGCGACGGCTGCGAACGGGCCCAAAGATGGGGCTGGCATTTAGAAACGTAGACATAGGTAAAAGCTCCTCAAGACAATTAACCTTAAGCATAGCATCGGCTCCAACGTATGGTCCGGGCTTGTGCTTTGCAGGTTTCGTTTTTTAACTCTGCCTTCGATGCCGCGTCATGAAAGGTATCGGGTCGGGTACAGTTAATCTGTTGACAAAACGCAAGACGATGGGGCACAACATGGAATTTACGGTCGAGAATGCGGGCGCCACGATTGCCTGCCGCGAGTATGCCGGCCCGGTTGTATCGTCCGATGCACCCGCCTTGGTTTGCGTGCACGGTGCGTGCGTCGACGGCGTCTTTTTTGATGCCATCGCCCGCGAGCTCGCCCGTGACTGTCGCGTCATTACCTACGACCGGCGCGGTTGCGGCGAGAGCGGCGACGCTGCAGACGGACGCTACGACCTCGCCGTCCAGGCCGCGGACCTGCAGGCCGTTATCGAGCATATTGGCACTCCGGCAAACGTGCTCGCGCACAGTGCCGGTACGCTGGTGACGCTGGAGCTTCTCCGTGCAAACCCCACCATAATCTCGCGTGCGATTCTGCATGAACCCGCCGTGACGGATGAGGGTGCCGGTCTGGGCGCGGCCCCGGTTTTGCTCGAGATGATCGCCGCGGGAAAGGTCTCCAGGGCATTACGGGCCTTCCTGGGCGCCATCGGCGATTCGGACCCTGAGGCCCCCAAGTTAACCGAGGCAGAAGCCAAGCATGCCCTGCGCAACGGCCGCAGCTTCATGGCAAACGAATACGGGATTACTATGACCTGCGTTCCCGATTGGGATAGCGTTCGTGCGTCGAAAACGGTGGCCGCCGTGCTCCTGGGCGAGCTCTCGATTGGCACGCCTCGCGAGGCGGGCACAAGGGTGGCGGCTGAGCTTTTGGACTGTCCACTCGTAATGGTTCCCGGCGCGCACAACGGCCTGCGCGATCGCCCGGGAGCGGCTGCCCAGACTGTCCTTGGCATCCTGGGGCTCTAACACCCGCAATAGCCAAAGCGGGCTTCATCCGCAAACGTTTCGGCATTGTTAACAAATGTGTTCAAAACCTCACGTCTGCGGCTTCAATCGCGCCGTCTGCCAACTCATAAAAATGTAACAGCATTTACGTGCTTACCTGCATCGGCAAGGTGTTACCCTTGTAACATTTGGAACCCACCGCTACCGTGCGAAGCTATCGAAAGGGCCCCATATGCTCAATAATCACGAGGTCAATCTAACCGACGAGGAGGCTGCCGCTGAGGTCGCCCGCGTCGCGAAGACCTACCCCGTGGTGCGTTTGCTGTCGGCCGATCAGATTAAGAGCGAGCCTAACTGCCTGCTCGCCGGCGATCGCTGCCCTTGTCTGCGTCAGTCGAGTCTTGAGGCTTTGGCAGACTCCGATGAGGTGTCGGAGCAACTGCTCAACGATGGTGTTGAGTACCGCGCTCGCCTACGCCCTCTAAAGGTCGAGGGTGAGCCTCGTGTCTTGCTGATGGTGCGTCCGATCGATGAACAAGAGGCTGCAGAAGAGGACCTTGTCTACACCGACGTGCTGACGAGTGTGCGCAATCGCCGATATTACGAGGAAAAGCTCCGTAGCGCCCGCATGAAGGCCGGCGTTGCGGTGGTCGACCTTGACGATTTTAGGGTCTTCAACGATACGTGTGGCCGTCATGCCGGCGACCTTGCGCTCGGTGCTGTGGCGACGGCCATACGCAGCGGAATTCGTTCGACTGACGAGCTCGTACGCTATGGCTGCGACAAGTTTGTGGTCGTCATGCCCAATATTCCCTCCGATGACTTCACCCGTCGCCTGCATCAGGTGTCCGATGCCGTTCATGCCACGATTGTTCCGGGCCATGAGTACGTGAGCTTGACGGCATGTGTTGGTGGCGTTCGCATTCATGGCGAGACGGTCGATGAGGGCGTTGGCCGCGCTGTCCAGTTATTGAGCCGCGCTAAGGCAAAAGCCGGTACGGTCGTGACCGATGCCGATTCCATCGAGGCCTTCCAAAGCGAAAAGCCTTTGGTGCTTATTGTCGATGACTCCGAGATGAACCGAGCCATTCTCAACGAGATGCTCAAGGACGAGTATTGCATCCTCGAGGCCGACAACGGTCGTACGGCGCTCGACATGGTCGACCGCTATGGCGATGAGTTGTCGCTCGTGCTGCTGGATATTGTCATGCCGGGCATAAGCGGCTTTGAGGTGTTGGCCGATCTGTCTCGCCGATCGGGTATCGACAATCTGCCTTTCATCATGATTTCGAGCGAAGATTCCGATGATATGGTTCTGCGCGCGTACGAGCTGGGCGCCTCGGACTATATCAACCGCCCGTTTGACTCCCGTGTCGTGCGCCGCCGTGTAAGCAACACCATCCGCCTATACGCCAAACAGCGCCGCCTGACGAGCCTGCTGTCCCAGCAGTACAACGAGCGCGTCAAGAACAGTCGCATGCTCATCGACATCATGGCCGGCGTCATGGAGCTTCGCAACGGCGAGAGCGGCAGGCACGTTACGAACATCGAGAAGCTGACCGAGCTGCTGCTTGGCTGTCTGGTCCAGCGTAGCGGCACGATCTCCCTCGACAATGAGGAACGCTCCACGATCGCCCTGGCTTCGGCGCTGCACGATATCGGCAAGATGTCGATTGACGATGCGATTCTCAACAAGCCCGGACGCCTTACGCCCGAGGAGTTCGAGATTATGAAGACGCATACCACGATCGGCGCCGACATGCTGCGTGAGCTGGGTAGCCATCACGCCGGCAATGCGCTTATGGAATATGCGTACCAGATTGCGCGTTGGCACCACGAGCGCTGGGACGGCAAGGGTTATCCCGATGGCCTTAAGGGCGACGAAATTCCCATTGCCGCACAGGTGGTTTCGGTGGCCGACGTGTACGATGCCCTGACGAGCGTGCGCGTGTACAAGGACGCTATCCCGCACGAGGAAGCGATCAAGATGATTCTGGACGGTAAGTGCGGCACCTTTAACCCGTTGCTGCTCGACTGTTTGCTCGAGGTGCAAGACCAAATTGCCGAGACATTGGCACGCCCCGCCGATGTCGTCGCGTTTCCTACGATTTAGTTTGACCAAAGGAGTTTTTAATCCATGATTTCCATGCGTGAGGCGTATGAGAAGATCGGCGCTAATTATG
>CABUQI010000125.1 GCA_902493545.1 uncultured Collinsella sp.
TCCCCACGCTCAAGGGCAAGACCATCGTCAACATGTTCAACGAGCCCTCGACGCGCACCCGCAGCTCCTTCGAGCTCGCCGAGAAGCGTCTTTCGGCCGATAGCCTTAACTTTGGCGGCTCCTCGACCTCCACGGTCAAGGGCGAGAGCCTCGTCGACACCGTCGAGACCCTCAACGCCTATAAGATCGACTGCATCGTCGTGCGCGACAAGCACGCCGGCGCTCCCTACATCGTCACGCAGAACTCGCCCGCGAGCGTCATCTGCGCCGGCGACGGCAAGCACAACCATCCCACGCAGGCCCTGCTCGACCTGTACACCATCTGGGAGCACAAGGGTGACTTCCACGGTCTGAAGGTCGCTGTCGTCGGCGATATCGCGCACTCCCGTGTCTGCGGCTCGCTGATTCCCGCCCTTAAGATCATGGGCTGCGAGACCTACGCCGTCGCCCCCGGCACGCTGTTGCCGCCGGCGCCCGAGGTCCTGGGCTGCGACCACGTGACGAGCGACCTCGATTCCGTCCTGCCCGAGCTGGACGTCGTCTACATGCTGCGCGTGCAGCAGGAGCGCCTCGAGGGTGCCCCGTTCCCGACCATTCGTGAGTACCACAAGCTCTTCGGTCTGACCAAGGACCGCGAGAAGCTCATGAAGCCCGATGCGATCATCTGCCACCCGGGCCCCATCAACCGCGGCGTCGAGTTCGACTCCTATATGGCCGACCACCCGCAACGCTCCGTCATCCTGGAGCAGGTCTACGCCGGTATCTGCGTGCGTATGGCTATCCTGTATCTGCTGCTTGGAGGTGCCGATAATGGCCTTGCTTCTTAAGAATGCCCACGTCGTCGACCCGTCCGTCGAGCTTGACGGTGTCGTTGACGTCCTGATTGACGGCGACAAGATCGCCGAGGTCGGCGAGAATCTCGCCGTCGAGGGAGCCGAGGTCCGCGACCTTTCCGGCAAGTACCTCGTCCCTGGCCTGGTGGATATGCACGTTCACCTTCGCGAGCCCGGCTACGAGGTCAAAGAGGACATCGAGAGCGGCACCCGCGCAGCTGCCAAGGGCGGCTTTACCGGCGTGTGCGCCATGCCCAACACCGATCCCGTCACCGATAACGGCACCGTCGTGGAGTTCGTCAAGTCCCGCGCTGCCGAGGTCGGTCACTGCCGCGTCTATCCGTCGGGCGCCATGACCCGCGGTCTTAAGGGCGAGGCCATGTCCGAGATGGGCGATATGGTCGCCCACGGCGCCGTCGCCTTCACCGACGACGGTCGCGGCGTGCAGGGCGCGGGTATGCTCCGTCGCTGCATGGACTACGGCAAGATGTTCGGCAAGGTCTTTATGAGCCATTGCCAGGACGAGGACCTGGTCGGCCACGGCCAGATCAACGAGGGCAAGGTCTCGACCCGTCTGGCTCTCGAGGGCTGGCCGGCTGCCGGCGAGGAGCTCCAGATCGCCCGCGACATCGAGATCGCCAAGCTGACCGGTGCCAAGCTGCACATCCAGCACATCTCCACCGCTCACGGTCTCGAGCTCGTGCGTGCCGGTAAGGCCGCTGGCGTCCAGGTGACCTGCGAGGCCACCCCGCACCACATGTTTCTGACCGAGAACGACTTGGACGAGACCTACAACACCTCGCTCAAGGTCAATCCGCCGCTGCGCACCGACGAGGACGCCGAGGCCATCCGTCAGGGCGTCATCGACGGCACCGTCGACGCTATCGTCACCGATCACGCTCCCCACACCCCGTGGGAGAAGGCCCGCGAGTTCGAGCTTGCGCCCTTTGGCATGATCGGTCTCGAGACCTCGCTGTCGCTCGTGCTCACCGAGCTGGTCAACACGGGCAAGATGAGCATGGGCCGTATGGTCGAGCTCATGGCCATCAAGCCGCGTGAGATCCTGGGCCTCGACCAGGTTCAGGTCAAGGCGGGCTCCGTTGCCGACCTGACCGTGTTCGACGCGTCCGCCACCTGGACGGTCGGCGAGGACGGCTACGAGTCGCGCGCCGAGAACTCCGGTTTTGCCGGCCGCACGCTCACCGGTCGTGCCACCGATGTATTTGTCGGCGGCAAGCAGACGCTCGCCGACGGCTGCATCTGCTAGCATAGCCTTATCGCTTTTGTGCGCGGTGCCCTTGCGGTGCCGCGCTTTCTGTTCGCCTGAACCATGCAACCGCATGGGGGATTGGAGCGTCTATGCCCACACCTTCCACTGCACGCATGCACGACTTTGAGGTCGTATCGAACCGGGAGATCGCCGACGGCATCTTCTCGCTCGTCATCTCGGCCCCCAAGCTTGCAAGTGCGCTCAAGCCCGGTCAGTTTGTGAACATCGCCGTGCCCGGCGATGCGTCCTCGCTGCTTCGCGTGCCCCTGAGCTTCTATCGCGCCGACGCTCAGGCCGGCACCGTCGAGCTGTGGTACGCCGTCGTGGGTGACGACACCCGTCGTCTGTCGCAGATGTGCCCCGGCTCCAAGTCCAACCTGTTGGGCCCTGGCGGCCGCGGCTGGCTTGTTCCCGAGGGCACTAGGAAGGCGCTGCTCGTGGCGGGCGGCATCGGCGTTCCGCCCGTGCTCTGCCTCGCCGGCAAGCTTGCCGAGCAGGGCGTGGATGTCGACGTGTGCCTGGGCTTTGGCACCGCTTCCAAGGCTGTGGGCATCGATGAGTTCCGCGCGCTGGGCGCCACGGTCAACGTTTGCACCGACGACGGCTCGCTGGGCACGCACGGTTTTTGCACCGACCCGGCAGCCGAGCTGCTCGGCGAGGGCGGCTACGACTACGTCGCCAGCTGCGGTCCCGCTGTCATGATGAAGAAAGTCGCCGCCGCTGCCGCTGAGGCCGGTGCGTACTGCGAGGTGTCGCTTGAGCGCATGATGAGCTGTGGCTTTGGCGCCTGCAACACCTGCAATGTCGAGACGGTCGACGGTATGAAGGGCGCCTGCATGTGCGGCCCCGTGTTCGATGCTTCCAAGGTGGTGGTCTTCTAGTGGGTACCGTGAACATGGCCGTCGATTTCGGCGGCGTCAAGATGCAGAACCCCATCAACACCGCAGCCGGTACCTTTGGCTACGGTTGGCAGTTCCAGAACTTCTTTGATGTTTCCCAGCTGGGCGCCATCACCACCAAGGGTTGCGCTGCCGAGCCCTGGCCCGGCAACCCCGCGCCCCGCATGGCCGAGATTCCCGGCGGTATGATTAACTCCGTGGGCCTTCAGAACCCCGGCGTGGCCGATTTTGCCCGCGAGTCCGGTCCGTGGCTCGAGCAGCTCTCCAAGGACGGTTGTCAGGTCATCTGTCAGGTCGCCGGTCACTCCGTCGAGGAGTTTGTCCGCGCGCTCGAGATGTATGTCGAGCTGTGCCCCTGGGCTGCCGGCTACGAGATCAACGTCAGCTGCCCCAATATTGCCGCCGGCGGTGCCGCCATGGGCTCCTCGCCCGAGGGCGCATCCGCCGTTATGGCTGCCTGCCGTAAGGTGACCGATAAGCCGCTGTTCGTAAAGATGGCTCCGGTTAACGTCGCTGAGATCGCCAAGGCTCTCGAGGCCGCCGGCGCCGACGGCCTTTCGGTCATTAACTCCATCCAGGGCATGGCCATCGACGTCCATACCCGCAAGTCCCGTGTGGCCAAGCCCAAGGGCGGCCTTTCGGGCCCGCTGTGCCACCACATCGCCGTGCGCATGGTCTGGGAGGTTGCCCAGGCCGTCGATATCCCCATCAACGGTGTCGGCGGTGTCATGACCGGCGAGGATGCGGCTGAGTTTATCCTGGCCGGCGCCACCTGCGTGTCGGTCGGCATGGCCAACTTCGTCGATCCGTGCGCTTCGCTCAAGATCGCGCATGAGCTCGAGGCCTGGGCCGAGTCCCAGGGCGTAAAGGACATCAACGAGCTGGTAGGTGCTTTCGAATGCTAGAGACCGATGCCCGCGA
>CABUQI010000126.1 GCA_902493545.1 uncultured Collinsella sp.
TGCTTGGCTGCTGGGCCAACGAGGTCTTCTTTATGATCTCGGGCTATTTTCTCATCGCTTCGGCCGCGCGTGCTTGGGACGGTGGAGCAACGTGGAAGTCGCAAATGCAACGGACGGCGCAGCGCCTTGGCAAGGTCATTATGCCCACTGCGTTTTATTGCCTCGTGGCGCTCGCGTGGTCCACGGTCGTCTCACCCATTCCTGATGTAGCCCTCAACACGCACAACTGGTATACCCTGGGACTCGAGTTCATTTGGGTCTATGCCGCCACGGTCTTCATGGCGCCATGGTTTGGACTAGCAAGGAGTCGACTCCCCCGGAAGAGCTACACGGCGACGGTCATCGCCGTTGGCATCCTCGCATTTGTTGTTAACGGGTATTTAGCCGCTATGAGTGCGACAAGCGCCGGCGAGTTTTCTTGGCTCCAAAAGTTCATGAGCGCCGTCACGTACGTAGTCGCGTTTTTGATCGGCGGACTGCTCCGCGACGTTACCGATGTCATGGATTCGGACAGGGTGGGCGCCTTGGGCATGCGCTCGCTCGTAACGGTTTTGGTGCTCACCATCATCCTGGAAGGAGCACTCTCCTTCACCGACAACCTCACAGCGATGACAATCCTCTCCTACAAATCGGCCTCGCTGATCTCGTTTGCCCTCGCTGCCGCCTGCCTGCTCTTTGCGGCAACCCGACGCAGTGCCTCAGGCAATCCGCGGACTGCAGGTGTCATCGTCACCTTATCGACCGCCACGCTTGGTTTCTATGTGATGCAGTCACTCACCAGTAGCCTGTGGCGTCCCGTCTTCAATACGTTGCTCGCAAACATACTGGTCAGCCAAAACAGCCCGGTAGCTATATACATCGTCACGGGTACCGTCATTAGCATCGTCTTTGCTCTGGCACTTCTCATCATCGATGCAGCCAGAAGCTTTATCGCTCGCAAGCTCAAGCGGCAATAGACACGCTGCCGTCAGACGCTAAAGCCGCTACAGCCGTGGCAGGTTCCTGCGTTTTATTCAAAGCTTGCCGCCAAGGTGCGCCGAGCCTTTACAATAGGACCGTCCCAAGGACGTATTCGATAGCTTCCGCGCAGCACTCGCCCGCCGCGCGTGAAAGGATATATTGCCCCATGCCTTCAACCCTTCCCGCTCCCATCGACAAGCTCGCCATCGTCGTCGTTACGTACAAGCGCCAGGAACTCCTGGCCAACTTGTTCGACTCCATGACCGAGCTCACGGCAACGCCCTGGCGCATCGTGATTGTCGATAACGAGAATTCGCGCGAGACCGAGGCCATGTGCGCCGCATTCGACGAGCGCCTGGCCAACCTGTGGGGCATCGACACCGAGCAGCCCGACGCGCAGGGCGGCACCGACCGTGTCATCTACGCCCCGCAGCTCGAAAACGGCGGCGGTGCGGGCGGCTTCTCCGCCGGCACCAAATGCGCCTACGACCTGGGCGCCCAGTGGTTCTGGGTGATGGACGACGACGTGCTCGTCATCCCCGAAGGCATCGAGCGTCTTGCCAAGTGGACCGACCGCTACGATGTCATCCAGGGTTCGCGCCTGGACTTTGACGGCGGCGCTTTCTTTTGGCAGTACCAGCTCATCCTTTCGCTCGGCATCCCTAACCCCATCGCCAAGTGGGATCTGGGTCCCGAGGGCTACCGCGCCATGAACCAGCTGTGCTTTGAGGGCGGCATGTTCTCGCGCCGCGTGGTCGACAAGATTGGCCTGCCCGACGCGCGCTTCTTCATCTACGGCGACGATGCCTGCTACGGCTACGTGGCCAGCCAGCACTTCCCCGCCGCCGTTGTTGCCGACGTGGTGCTCAAGCGCGCCCGCGCCGTCTCTAACTGGGACATCGCCGGCAAGCGCCAGCTCAACTCTACGAGCGACACCAACCGCTACTACATCATGCGCAACCGAGGCTTCCTCGCCCGCTATATGCAGATCTACGGTGACTACCACCCCATGCTGTTCCGCCTGGGCAATGCCGCGACCTTCTGCAAGGAATTCATTCGCCTGGCTGCGGTCGATAAGTGCTTTAAGACCGGCATTCCGGCGCTGCGCCGCGGCATGAAGGACGCCCGCAAGATCATCAAGGACCCCGACTGGAAGCCCATGCCGCCCATGAAGGACACCGAGTAACGGAAGCCGGAAACACCTCGGCGCTTAAAGCAGCTGGCACACCGTAGCCACATGCTGCCCATCAAAACCGAACCCCCAGCGCATGCGACCCACGCCGGGGCGCGGCACACGGATTTCGTCGATGCCGTCACGCTCTATGTCGAGCAGCGCCTGCACGGCCAGCAATTCCAGGCCCAGCGCATCCACACCGGGGTCATACATCATGTTGATCGTTATCAGCGGGCGCTCGTCCAGCATGCCAATCGTATCTGCTACGTCGAACACAGCACCCGTAGGGAAAACCTGGATGTCCCAGCGACCTGCGCCACACTTTCGCCTCGAGGCAGGATTGGCATAGCCCGGCAAGCCAAAGCAGAGCCCCTGCAAGAGCAGATGATATGGCGGCGGTTTATCTGGGTCGGTCTCACCGATCCCCGCATCCCCCAGGATGCGGCTTAGCGCCCGCCTCACGGTATCCTCGTTCCCACGGCACAGCCCGTCGCGAAACGCATCGACGTCTCGAATGTCTTCGGCAGCGCACTCAAACCACTCAACAATCACTAGACGCAAGGCCTGGCGAAGCTCTTTATTGGGCAATCGCAAAGCACGGAGGCGATCGCCATGCTCTGGCTCCTCAGTCATATCCGTCGTGAGAAAACCGGACAGATACAGCGCTGTCCACATGCCATCGTCAGGCGAGACATCTAACTCTGCGGTGCCCAAACAAAGCGGGACCTCAGCGCACCCATGGGCCTCGAGCAAATCAAACAAGACCGAAAGGCGGTCGAGATTCCATCCGGCAACTACCCTACTCAGGCAATCGGCATATCCATACAGATCGGCACGCACAGGCGCCGTGCAGCCTCGGCCCAGAAAACCGATCACACGCGCTGGACTCGAGCAATAGACCCTGCCAAACCGATACCCCTCGAGCCATTCACGCGCATCATCCAGGTATTCCTCGCGCCCAGCATGATTCAACAGAGCCTGGACCTCGGCATCCGAAAAGCCGAACCAACGGTCACACCAGGTCGAAAGCGGCGTCGTCAGACAATACGAGCAGCCATGCAAAGAAAGCGCCGCTTCAGCAGGGCCGGGACACTTCCCCATCAGACACGTCAGCCGCAACGAATCGCGCGCAGTGGCAATGGACTCGAAAAGCACGCGATCAAATAGCCCTGCCGGATCGGCGCCGGATGCGACCCTCGCGCTCGCACGGCCCAACCACGCCGCGTCGTACCCATCAACGAGCAATACAACCTGCTCATCGCAGGCCATCTCCAGCAGCTCAATGAGCACGCCAAGCACCGAGGCGACCTCGTCCTCGCTCGCCGCGCCACGCGCAACACGTTCGATGTGACGCACCTTATCTCGAGCTAAATCCGGAGCCTCCAAGAGCGCCAACAAGCGAGCGCACTCGCCCGAAAGGGCATCGCGCACGACGCCGGCAACAGCGGGGCCACGCCTCGCAGCGCCAGAAAAGTCCAGCGATATCACCGGATAGCAAGCGTACTCATCCCGATAGCGCCCGCCGTCTGCATCCCAAATCTGAGCATCGGCAAACAAACGCTGGCCAGAGCGACCGACCGCTGGACGCTCCAGAAAAGCCCTGAGCATCGACAAGTTCATGCTCTTGCCAAAACCCTCGGGTCGACAGCACACCACAACGGACGCGTCGCAGTCCAACACATCGGCAATAAACATGGTCTTGTCAACCAGCATGCAGCAACCAAGGGCCTCCGCATAGTCGTGCATGCCAATGGGCAAAACCGCATCGT
>CABUQI010000127.1 GCA_902493545.1 uncultured Collinsella sp.
GCTGCGGGCGCTGCCGGTGCCGGCGCGGGTCGCAGCCGCGCTCGCAAGGGCGGCGACCTGTCGCTGACCGTCGATGTGACGGCTGAGGACGCGTTCCGCGGCGTGACGCACAAGGTCACCTATCGCATTCCCTCGACAGGCGAGCAGCAGACCATTACGGTCTCGGTGCCCGCGGGCGCGGTCGACGGCGGCAAGCTACGCTACAAGCGTCGCGGCGAGTACGGCGTTGCGGGTGGCGAGCGCGGCGACCTGGTCGTGACCACGCATGTGGAGGAGCACCCGCTGTTTAAGCGCAAAGGTGCCGACGTAACCATGGAGGTGCCGGTCTCGGTCTATGAGGCGGCGCTCGGCTGCACGGTGGACGTGCCCACGCCCGGTGGTGCGACGGTTCGTCTGAAGGTGCCCGCGGGTACCCAGACGGGCAAGAAGTTCCGCTTTAAGGAGATGGGTGCGCCCGACGTTAAGCATCGCGGGCGCACCGGTGCGCTGCTTGTCGAGATCAAGGTGCAGGTTCCCACGAACCTGTCTGATGACGAGCGCGATGCCATGACCAAGCTGCGCGAGGCCGACACGCGCGACTACCGCGAGAAGGTCAACCGTTACAAGGCGACGTACTAGGGCGGTCGCGGCGCACGCCCACGCCCGCGGGCTTATGATGGACGATAACGAGACGGAAAGGGGTCAGGTAGCATGGCCGAGGACAATAGGAACAAACCGCTGTACATGATTAGCGTGGCGGCCGAGCTGACCGGTATGCATCCGCAGACTCTGCGCGTCTACGAGTCCAAGGGCCTGGTGAACCCCCAGCGCTCGGGCGGCAACACGCGTCTGTATTCGCGTGCCGATATCGAGCGCCTGGAGCTCATCAACCAGCTGACCGACGAGGGCATCAACCTTGCCGGCGTGGTGCGCATCCTCGATATGAAGGAGCGTGCCGAGGAGCGCGAGCGCGAGAACGAAAAGCTCCGCGCCCGCGTGCGCCAGCTCGAGGACGAGCTGCACGAGTACAAGATGCAGAAGAAGATCACCGCCCTGGCCCCGCGCGACGGCTCGGTTAACCCCGAACAGGTCATGCGCAAGCTGCTGGGTGCCGGCGGGGATTTGTAGTTACGCGGGTTTACCAACCCGCGTAACCAGTTGACGCCGCAAGCCCGCCAGAGCGGCAATCTGCCGCTCCGGCGGGCTTTCGCTGTCCGCGCCAAAACATTGGCGTTGTTATGGGTAGTCATTGGGGACGTTCTTAAATGACTAGTTGAAAGGGACACTCTTGCGCCAGATCTGCCGGCCCCACACCGGGCTCGTCTTATGCTTTACCGAGATAAAGTGAACGTGCAGATTCGTAACCCGCTGGCAACCGTTCTATGGCACGATATTGAACGAATGTATGCTATGCGCCCGAGCCTTTCGGGCAGAGTGGGAGACAGTATGGTTAAGCTGTACGAGGATGGCATCTACCTGCGCGGCGGCAGCGAGGTTGTGCCTGCGGCCGAGGCCGCTGAGCGCGGCATTACGCAGGCACCCGATGATGCCAAGCGCGGCACCATCGCGTATTCGATCCTCCAGGCACACAATACGTCCGGCGACCCCGAGGCGCTCAAGATTCGCTTCGACGCCATGGCGAGCCACGACATCACCTTTGTCGGCATCATCCAGACGGCGCGCGCCTCGGGCATGGAGCAGTTCCCGCTGCCCTACGTGCTCACCAACTGCCATAACTCGCTGTGCGCCGTGGGTGGCACCATCAACGAGGACGACCACGTCTTTGGCCTTTCCGCGGCCAAGAAGTACGGCGGCATCTTCGTCCCGCCGCACATCGCCGTCATCCACTCCTTTATGCGTGAGAATTTCGCCGGCTGTGGCAAGATGATCCTGGGCTCCGACTCGCACACCCGCTACGGCGCCCTGGGCACCATGGCCGTGGGCGAGGGCGGCGGTGAGCTGGCAAAGCAGCTGCTGCGTGACACCTACGATGTTGCCTATCCCGGCGTCGTTGCCATCTACCTCACGGGCGCCCCGCGTCCCGGCGTCGGCCCGCACGATGTGGCGCTCGCCATCATCCGCGCCGTCTTTGCCAAGGGCTACGTTAAGAACAAGGTCATGGAGTTTGTGGGCCCCGGCATTGCGAGCATGACGACCGACTACCGCAACGGCGTCGATGTCATGACCACCGAGACCACCTGCCTGTCGAGCATCTGGGCTACCGACGAGGACACGCACGCGTTTTTGACCATGCACGGCCGCGGTGACGACTACCGCGAGCTCAAGCCCGCCGATATCGCCTACTACGACGGCTGCGTCGAGGTCGACCTGTCGAGCATCAAGCCCATGATCGCGCTGCCGTTCCATCCTTCCAACGGCTTTGAGATCGACGAACTCAACGAGAATCTCGAGGACATCCTGCATGAGGTGGAGCTCGAGGCCGCCAAGATCGGCGAGGGCAAGACGCACTTTAGCCTGCTCGACAAGATCGTCGACGGCAAGCTGCACGTGCAGCAGGGCGTTATCGCCGGCTGCTCGGGCGGCAACTACGACTCCGTGGTCCAGGCCGCCCGCGTGCTCAAGGGCGCCAACACCGGCTGCGGCGAGTTTTCGCTGTCGGTCTATCCCACGAGCCAGCCCGTGGCACTCGAACTTACGCGTCGCGGCTATATCTACGATCTTATGGAGGCCGGCGCGATTGTGCGCACGGCATTCTGCGGCCCGTGCTTTGGCGCCGGCGACACGCCTGCCAACAACGGCCTGTCCATCCGACACACTACGCGCAACTTCCCCAACCGCGAGGGTTCCAAGCCGGGCAATGGCCAGCTGAGCGCCGTGGCCCTGATGGACGCTCGCTCCATTGCGGCGACGGCTGCCAACGGCGGCGTCCTGACGCCGGCGACCGACCTGCCCGAGGAGACTTGGGACGAGGCCTGCGAGTACACCTTTGACGACGCGCCGTACAAAAAGCGCGTGTACTGGGGCTTTGGCAAGGCGGAGCCTGCCGACGAGCTGGTCGAAGGCCCCAACATTAAGCCGTGGCCCGCGATGGAGCCCCTCGGCGACGATATCCTGCTCAAGGTGTGCTCCAAGATCATGGACCCGGTCACTACAACCGACGAGCTCATTCCTTCGGGTGAGACGAGCTCCTTCCGCTCCAACCCGCTGGGCCTGGCCGAGTTTACGCTCAGCCGTCGCGATCCGGCCTACGTGGGTCGCTCCAAGGAGGTCGACGCCGTGGAGAAGCGCCGCGTTGCCGGTGAGTCCGCGGGCGACCTGTCCGCGCTCGATGCCGAGCTTGCCGGCGTGTTTGAGGCACTGGCCGGCGCCGGTGTCGCGGCCGATGCCAAGGCGACCGAGTACGGCTCCATGCTCTACGCCAAGAAGCCGGGCGACGGTTCTGCCCGCGAGCAGGCCGCGAGCTGCCAGCGCGTGATTGGCGGCCTGGCCAACATCGTCCACGAGTACGCCACCAAGCGCTATCGCTCCAACGTGATGAACTGGGGCATGGTGCCTTTCCAGATGGAGGCCGAGCCCAACTTTGAGGTGGGCGATTACGTCTTTGTGCCGGGTATCCGCGCCGCGCTCGATGGCGACCTAAAGGACATCGCCGCCTACGTGGTGCGTGCCGACGGTACGGTCGAGCAGATTGGGCTCTACATTGCCGATATGACGGCCGAAGAGCGCGCCATCGTCAAGGCCGGCTGCCTGATCAACTACAACAAGTTCAAAGCCGCTGCCGAGTAACGCACTTAATTGTCCGCCCGGGGCCTATCCTTTCCCGCCCGCTCGCGCGCTTCGCGAGGGCCGCGTTCGGGAAAGGGTAAGCCCCGGGCTACATTTCTGCGTTCTCGTTGGGTCTTTTGTCCGCCCGGGGCCTATCCTTTCCCGCCCGCTCGCGCGCTTCGCGAGGGCCGC
>CABUQI010000128.1 GCA_902493545.1 uncultured Collinsella sp.
ACCATCCCACCAAGGAAGATCTGGACAACATGGCTGCAGCCGCCAAAAAGGCCGTGCTGGGGGAGTAGACCGTCGCTTGCGGTGCCGCGCGTTCAATCGTACAAACGTGAAAGCCTCGAGATTCTCGAGGCTTTTTTCTTGACACGAGGCCGCTCCGTGGCAAGCGTTTGGGGTGGCATTTTCCATCACCCCGATGACGAGGTCGTTCTGGACAACACGCTCGCATACGTTCGCTGGATGTATTCAGAGCGGGACGGGCTTTCCGGATGGATGGCGTTTCGGAAAGTGCGTCCCACAATTTGAGCCCGGAGTGGGATGCAGTTTCCCAACGGGCCCGTAAGCGGAAACTGCATCCCGTTCCGGACGTGAATTCTGGGACACGGTTTCCGGATACAAAGAAGGTCACAAGACGTGGCCTTCGACTTATATATGTTCAGCGGATACCCCTATGACAAGCTGCGCTCCAACAACAGGGCGTCTGTCCGGGCGGAGGCATATAAGGTTCATCGCGAGTTCCGCACGCAAAGGGGGCCACTTAATGTGGCCCCCGTCTTGCGCAGGACTGTCCGAGCAGGGAACCTTATATGCCTCCGCCCGGACAGACGTTTCAGTTATGAATTCGCAGCTAGTCGCTACTTGATCTTGGTTGTACCCGGTGCCAGGTTGGGGTCGGTCTCGTTGGCCTCGGTCTGGAAGTGCTCGGTGTACACGTTCTTGCCGTCGCGGAACATCTCGTAGTACTGCATCTTGGCGTAATCCTCGCGCGCCTTGGTGGCGGCTGCAGCAGCGGCGTCGCCGCCGGTGACGTTAGAGGAGAGCGCCCAGCGCAGGCTGGCGTCCTCGTAGCCCACGGAGTTGATAGCGGGCAGCGACTTGCGCAACGTCATGTGCGCCTTTTGGTAGTCGGAGAGGGGTGCGCCAATCATCTGCATCAGCTGGGTGGACAGGTAGTTGGTGGACAGGTCGTCGACCTCGCTCGTCTGGTTGCAACCGGCAACGTCGTAGTTAGCCCAGATGATGTAGTCGGTCTGCCACAAGCGCTCCTGATGCGTGGCGTCGTCCTCGCCGGTAAACCACTTATCGTTGAATTTGGACGGGAAGAACGGCTGATGGTCGCCCCAGAACACCACGACCACCTTGCGGTCGAGTTTGCTCAGGGCGTTGAGGAAGTAACGCAGCGCCTGGTCGGACTGCTCGATGCACGAGACGTACTCGTCGACATCGGAGAGCGTGCCGTCCTCGATGGTCTTGGCGTCTAGGTCGGTCGTGTCGATGTTCAGGTGCATCTGCTTGTCGACCGGCAGCAGGCCCGTATCGTAGCCCGAGTGGTTCTGCATGGTCACGTCGAAGATAAACTGCGGATCGGCGTTCTGGTTGAGCATCTCAAGAATCTTGTCGTAGGTAGCCTGGTCGGTCACCATGCCGCGCAGGGTATCGGCGCCCTGGAAATCGTTGATGGACAGGAACTGGTCAAAGCCAAAGTCCTTGTAGACGTTCTCGCGGTTCCAGTTGGTGGCGTGGTTGGGGTGCATGGCCGTGGTGGAATATCCGAGCGACTTGAACTGCTCTGCCAGGTTCCCGGTCGTTTCCATGTTGTAGATGGTGTAGGGGTACACGCCCGAGCCCAGGTTGGCCATGGAGTTGCCGGTCATAAACTCAAACTCGGTATTGGCGGTGCCGCCGCCGTAGGCGCTCACGTAGAGCTTGCCGCGGCTGAGGCAGTTGGACAGGTTCTTAAAGTACTGCGGGCCTTCGTAGCCGGCGCGCATGTTCTGGTAGATCGAAAGATCCGAGAAGGTTTCGTTCATGATGGCGATGACCGTGGGCTTCTCGCTGTCGAACTGCTCCTTTGCGGCGGCGCGCTCGTCGCTCTCGGCCGCGTCGGACTTGTCGTAGGCCTTGGCGTACTTTTTGAGCGTGGCCTTGGCATCGTCGACGGAGTAGTCGGCGGGTTTGGGCGGCTTGATGGACTGCGCTGCGCTAATGAAAGCGGGCAGGTAGCCCTCGCGCCAGTAGCTCTCGAGCGGGCGCCAGGTGTAGACGGTGATGCCGAGGGTGTTGTAGTAGTCGATGAGCGTGACGTGTGCGGTCACACCGCCCAGGCACAGCACGGCGACGAGCAGGTTGGTGAGCAGCATGCGCTTGGCGTTGACGGCGCCCTTCTGACGGTGCGGTGCCACCAGGCCGGCGTACTCGCACAGCAGCATGGCGATGGCGGTAAAGCCCATGGACAGCACGCAGAACAGTGAGATCGAGAAGGTGTAGCCGGTGCCGGCGACCGCGGCGGCGGTGGAGATGGCCGAAAGGTCGCCCGGCTGGATGGGCATGGATTTAAACGTGATGACGAAGAACTCGGCAATGCCCAGGACAAAGAGGGCAAAGGCCAGGACCGCGGGAGCTGCGCCGTGGCGCTGGAACAGGAAGAACAGGCCGGTCATGAGCGTGGTGATGATGGCCCACTCGAGCAGGATGCACAGGGGGTAGACCCAGGTAAAGTCGTGGTTGGACGAGACCTCCATGCCCAGCAGCGCAAAGACGCCGGCGAGCAGCAGGCACAGGACGGCGGCGACGAGTGGTTTGCCCACAAAGGCGCCGCGCAGGCGGGCGAGCTTGCCGGTGGGGGCGGGGGCGTCGGGCTTGGCGAACGCAAAGACGCGCGGGGCGATGCGATCGCGGGCGATGCTGGCCCAGGCGCATCCGGTGAGGATGGCGTTGGTCAGGATGAGCATCACAAAGGCGAGCGGCTCGTTTTGGGCGACGAGGCCAATGGCGCCCCAAATAGTCAAAAAGACCTGGAACAGGCCGAAGACGACGCTCCACCCAAGAGCGCTTTTGGCAACGGTGCCCGACTGAGCGCGAATGGCCTTGGCCTCGCGCAAGACAAGGTAGACGGTCGCCGCAAGACCGACGAGCGAGATGGCGGCAGCGAACATGCTGAGACTCCTCACAAACTAAAACGTACGAAAGCGGGGGTTTACCCGATTGTTACCAAGATATGCGCTGCAATTGGTGTCTGCGCACAACAACCAGCCATATTAACGCGCACGTGTGGCGGTGTGGCGCAATGTAGTGGCGACCTGCGCGATAATGGACGGGAATTACACGGAAACGTAAAGGCTTCTTAAAGAATTAGCGAGGATAGAGCTATGGGCGAGCAGGTTTGTATGACGGGTGCCGAGTACTGCGGCGGAGCTGCGGGCGTGGATGCGAACGGTTATCCGGTCGAGACTACGGGTAATGCGGTGCTGGACACGTTGGAGCACCGTTCCTCCACGCGTGCCTTCGCGCGTGATGACGACGACCGCCCCGTGGCGGTGACCGACGAGCAGCGGGCGGCGATTTTGCATGCGGCGAGTCGCGCGCCGTCGGCGGGCGCCATGATGATGTATTCCATCGTGAGCATCCGCGAGCAGGCAACGCTCGACCGCCTGGCCGACCTGTGCGACCACCAACCCATGATTGCCAAGGCGCCCTGGGCACTAATATTTGTGGTCGATTATGCCAAGTGGATCGATCTGTTTGAGCACGTGGGCTGCTTTGAGCCCGAGTTTGTCGAGCGCACGGGCAAGGCACCCCGCCGCGCGCCGGGTTTGGGCGACTTTGCCATCGCGGCGCAGGATGCCGTGATCGCCGCCCAAAACGCCGTGGTTGCCGCCGAGGCTCTGGGCCTGGGGAGCTGCTACATCGGCGATATCGTCGAGAACGCCGAGGAAGTTGCCGCGCTGCTGGACTTGCCGCCCTATACCATGCCGCTGTCGATGCTCATCATCGGCACGCCCCGTAAGGAGCGCCCGGC
>CABUQI010000129.1 GCA_902493545.1 uncultured Collinsella sp.
CGCAGGACTGTAGAGCAGGAAACTTCATATACGGCCCTCCCGGGCGCAAGCAAAAGGGCGACCCCTGTCCGGAGTCGCCCTTGCGGTGCTGCTTATATGCGGCTGTTACTCGGAGTCGTGGTGACGGCGGGGCTTGCGGCCTCCGTTGTCGCCGGGACGGCGCGGACGGTCGCTGCGCTCGGAGCGCTCGCGACGCGGACGCTCGCGGCGCTGGAAGTGTTCGCCGTCGTCCTCGGAGGCACCCTCGGCGCGAGCCGGGGCCTCGGGCTTATCCAGACGATCGAGCGAGATCTTGCCGCGATCGTCGACCTCGATGACGACGACCTTGACCTCGTCGCCCACGTTGAGAACGTCCTCGACCTTCTCCACGCGGCCCTTGGCAACGCGGGAGATGTGCAGCAGGCCATCCTTACCGGGCAGCAGGTTCACAAAGGCGCCGAAGGGCTGGATGGAGACCACGCGACCCGTGTACTCCTCGCCCGGCTCGGGAACCTTGATGATGAGCTTGATGCGCTCGACGGCCTGGTCCACGGACTCGCCGGTGCCGCCGACAAAGACGGTGCCGTCCTCCTGGATGTCGACCGAAGCGCCGGTCTCGTCCTGAATACCGCGGATGACCTTACCGCCGGAACCGATGACGTCGCGGATCTTGTCGGTCGGGACCTGGATGGAGACGATGCGCGGAGCGGTGCTGCGCGTGGTGTGGCGCGGCTCGGGGATCACATCGAGCATCTTCTGCAGGATGAAGGCGCGACCCTCCTTGGCCTGCTGCAGGGCGCGGGCCAGGATGTCGAAGGTGAGGCCGGTGGCCTTGTTGTCCATCTGCAGGGCGGTGATGCCCTCGGTGGTGCCGGTGACCTTAAAGTCCATGTCGCCCAGGAAGTCCTCGAGACCCTGGATGTCGGACAGTACCACGGTCTTGCCCTCCTCCTGGATCAGGCCCATGGCGATACCGGAGACCGGGCGCTTAATGGGCACGCCGCCGTCCATAAGGGCGAGCGTGGAGCCGCAGGTCGAAGCCATCGAAGAGGAGCCGTTGGACTCCATGACCTCGGAGACGACGCGGATGGCGTAGGGGAACTCGTTCTCGTCGGGAAGCACCGGAAGAAGAGCGCGCTCGGCCAGATTGCCATGGCCGATCTCGCGGCGCTTGGGGCTGCCCATGCGGCCGGTCTCGCCGGTGCAGAAAGGCGGGAAGTTGTAGTGGTGCATGTAGCGCTTGCCCTCGGTGGGCTCGATGGTATCCAGACGCTGGCCCTCGTTGAGCATGCCGAGCGAAAGAACCGAGAGCACCTGGGTCTGGCCACGCTGGAACAAACCGGAGCCGTGAACGAGCGGCAGGTAGTTGTCCTTCACCATGATGGGACGGATCTCGTCGGCGGCACGGCCGTCGACGCGCTCGCCGGTCTCAACGACCATGGTGCGCATGGCCTTCTTCTCGAGCTTCTTGAGCGCCACGGGGATCTCGCGCTCCCAAGCGGCCTGCTCCTCCTCGGTGAACTCGGCGCGGATGGACTCCTTCAGAGCCTCGACCTTACCGATACGGGAGAGCTTGTCGGCGTCGCGAAGGGCGGCTGCCATCTCGTCGTAGTGGGCGAAGATGCGCTCCTGGACCTCCTCGACGGGCTGGTCGAGCGGGTACTCCTTCTTGACGATGGGGCCGTTGACCTGCTCCCACTCGGCGACGAACTCGTCCTGAGCCTGGCAGAAAGCGGCAAGGGCCTCCTGGCCAAACTTCATGGCGGCGAGCATGTCGTCCTCGGAGATCTCCTCGGCGCCGGCCTCGACCATCGAGATGAAGTCGGCGGATCCGCCCAGCTCCAGGTCCAGATCCGAGTTCTCGCGCTCCTCGTAGGTGGGGTTGACGATAAACTCGCCTGTCTCCACGTTACGGCCGATGCGCACGCAGGCAAGCGGGCCCTCGAAGGGCACGCCGCCAAGCGTCATGGCCAGGGATGCACCCATGACGTTGATGACATCGAAGGGGTTGACCTGGTCGGCGACAAGCGAGGTGGCGACGATGTGCACCTCGTTGCGGAAGCCGTCCGGGAAGCTCGGGCGAATCGGACGGTCGATCATGCGCGCGGTGAGCGTGGCCTTCTCGCTGGGACGGCCCTCACGCTTGAGGTAGCCACCCGGGATGCGGCCGGCAGCGTACATCTTCTCGTTGAAGTCGACGGTCAGCGGGAAGAAGTCATAGTTCTTGCGCTCCTTGGAGACGACCACGGTATCGAGCATCGTGGTGTCGCCCTGCTTGACCAGACAGGCGCCAGTGGCCTGCTTGGCAAGCTCGCCGGACTCAAAGGTGTAGGTCTTGCCGTACAGCTCAAAGGTCTTGGATACGAGTGTCATTGTTCTCCTTTACCCCACAGGCCCCTTGCCTGCGGGCTTCTCATGTGACGCGGGCCCCCTGCCCCCGCCACGCTTCAGAGCGTGATTGTTCACGCCCTTACACAAAAAGAGCGTCCCGCATGCAGGACGCTCTTAGCATGTACAAGTTCGCTACTGAATATTATCGCGAATGCCCAGAGCCTTGATGAGCTCACGGTACTCGACGATGTCGTTCTTCTTGATGTAGGAGAGAAGACGACGACGACGGCCGACGAGCATGAGCAGGCCACGACGGGTGTGGAAGTCCTTCTGGTGGGACTTCATGTGCTCGGTCAGCTCCTTGATGCGCTCGGACAGGATGGCGACCTGAACCTTGGGGTTGCCGGTGTCGACCGGGGTGTTACCGAACTGGGCAGTCAGCTCCGCCTTGCGCTCTTTGGAAACAGTCATTGTTTCACCTTTCGTTTTGCGTCGCCATCGGGCGACTCGATTCGCCTCGGACTGGGAAGCCGCCGGTGGAGCGAGCAACCAAGGTCGAGGTACCAACAGGTCGGTATGTTACCACAAGCAGCCCGCGCCTGCGCATCATCACCGACCCAACATGAATTCCATCGCACGGAGGCGCTGATCGGTGTGCGTCGCAGCCCAAACATGCGAAAGCCCCAGCAAAAAGGCTGCGGTATGCGGGTCGATTCGCTCGGCCAAAAGCGCATCGAAGGTCATGGACATGAGGGCGCGCAGCCATGCGGCCTCACCGGTCGACACCAGTTCGGCACCTGGAACGCTCGACGCGCACGACCCGCACATGAGGCCGCCCGCCTGGGGCGAAAAATACGACAGCATGGGGTCTCCGCACAGCACGCAGGCCGAAAAATCGGGTCGATAGCCAACGTGCGACAGCAGCTTAAAGACATATGCCGCCACAAGTAGATCCATATGCGCCGTGTCGAGCCCGCTGCCCACCAGGGCAAGCGCTCGCTGCGTTATAGCAAAGGTAAACGGGTCCTCGGCGTCCTCGAACGAGCACACGCGCGCGACCTCGGCGATCGCGCTTGCGGCGCAGGTCGTCTCGTAATCGGGCGCAACGCCGAGCGGCGCCTCCATAAGCTCGGCCTGGGAAACCACGTCGAGTGACCGTCCATGTGCGAGCAGCATATCTACCGTACAGAACAGCTCGCAGCGCGCAGCCAGGCGTCCGCCGGGTTTGCGGGCGCCCTTTGCCACGGCACGAACCTGCCGCCCCCGCTCGTCAAGCATCGTCAAGATCAGGTCGGTCTCTTTGAGCTTCGTCTTGTCGAGGACGAGCACCTTGGTGCGATATGTCCGGGAGCCTGCCATGCGCGCCGCGCGTCCTTAGTCCTCGGCGTTGTAGCCAAAGCGGCGAATCTGGGCCTCGTCGTCGCGCCAGCCGGCCTTGACCTTCACGTCCAGCTCCAAAAAGACCTGCGTGCCAA
>CABUQI010000130.1 GCA_902493545.1 uncultured Collinsella sp.
GACTCGGCGCGCTCCTCGGTAAAGCCCAGGAGCTTGAGCATGGACATCTGCATCTCGGCGTTGTGGATACGCATGCCGCCGCCGCCGGCCTCAAAGCCGTCCATGACAAAGTCGTAGGTGCAAGAACCGGCCGCCAACGGGTCGGCCTCGATCTTGGCGATGTCGGTCTCGGTCGGCAGGGTAAAGGGCTGGTGCTCGGCTGCATAGGCCTTGCGGTCCTCATCCCAGTGGAACAGCGGGAAGTTGACGACCCACAGGAAGTCGTGGCCCTCGCGCTTGATCTCGAGCGCATTGGCCATGTGCGAGCGCATGCCGCCCAGGATCTCGTCAGAGAGCAGACGCGGGCCGGCGGCGAACATCACAAGGTCGCCGGGCTCGACGTCCATGCGCTCGCGCAGAGCCGCCATCTCCTCGTCCGAGAAGAACTTGACAATGGGGCTGTTGATGGAGCCGTCCTCGCGGAAAGCGATCCAGGCCAGGCCCTTGGCGCCAAACGTGGAGGCCACGCCGGCAAGCTTATCGATCTTGGCGCGTGCCCAGGCACCGGCGCCCTTGGCGTTAATGGCCTTGACGACAGAACCCTCCTCGTTTGCGGCAGTCGCAAAGACCTTGAACTTGGAGTTGGCAAAGATGTCGGTCAGGTCGACCAGGTGCATGCCATAGCGGGTATCGGGCTTGTCGGAGCCATAGGTGTCCATGGCCTCCCAGTAGTCCATGCGGCGCAGCGGCGTGGGCATCTCGACGCCCATGCGGCCGAAGGCGTCGGCCAGGACCTCTTCGAGCGCGCTCATGACATCGTTCTGGTCCACGAAGGACATCTCGATATCGACCTGGGTGAACTCGGGCTGACGGTCGGCACGCAGGTCCTCGTCGCGGAAGCACTTGGCAACCTGATAGTAGCGCTCGACGCCACCGACCATGAGCAGCTGCTTCAGGAGCTGCGGGGACTGCGGCAGGGCGTAGAAGTTGCCCGGCTGAATACGGCTGGGAACGATGAAGTCGCGAGCGCCCTCGGGCGTGGACTTAAACAGGGAGGGCGTCTCGACCTCCATGAACTCACGGTTGTGCAGCGCCTCGCGAATGGCAAAGGTGAAGTCGGAGCGCAGCTTGAGGTTGGCCATCATCTCGGGACGGCGGAGGTCCAGATAGCGATAGCGCAGACGGGTGTCCTCGCTGGTCTCGATGCCGTCCTCGATCTGGAACGGCGGGGTGACGGACGTGTTGAGCACCTCGGCGTGGTCGGTCAGGACCTCGATCTCGCCGGTCGCGAGCTTGGCGTTGGTGGTCTCCTCACCACGGGAGCGCACGACGCCGTGGATCTTGATGGGCCACTCGGGACGCATGGTCTCGGCGATCTTAAAGGCATCGCCATCGGAGTGCTCGGGGTCGAAGGTGAGCTGCGTGATGCCCTCGCGGTCGCGAAGGTCGCAGAAGATAAGGCCGCCGTGGTCACGGCGACGGCTCACCCAACCGGTGAGGGTGACCTCTTCGCCCACGTTCTCGAAGCGAAGCTCGCCGCAGGTACGGGTGTGCATGGAATGCTCATCGATGGGACGGGTCTGGCTCATACCAGTGATCCTCCTTTATGGATCTGTGCCGCCCCGTGTCGTTCCGGGCGGCGTCGTACAGATTTGCCCAGCCTGCGTAAACCGCGCAGCCAGACATGGCGTTCTATGTTATCGCACCCGCGTCGATGTGCCGCGAAAAAGTAGCTCTTACCCAAAGACTTGACGGAGACGAAACAATTGACGCACCGCGGCACCCGCCCGCGCTATTCACGTGCGACAATATGCCCCAATAAAACAGCACTTGGAAAGGCCCATCATGACTGCACGCCTCATTGTTATGG
The DNA here is from genome assembly GCA_902493545.1 of uncultured Collinsella sp. GTDB lineage: Bacteria > Actinomycetota > Coriobacteriia > Coriobacteriales > Coriobacteriaceae > Collinsella. The sequence continues at coordinate 1,850 of CABUQI010000130.1, forward strand.
ATATCGACTCCACGCTCATCAACCAGGAGGTCATCGACCTGTTGGGCGAGGAGGCCGGCGTGGGCGAGCAAGTTGCGCAAATCACCGAGCGCGCTATGTGCGGCGAGCTGGACTTTAAGCAGGCGCTCGAGGAGCGCGTGGGGCTGCTTGCCGGCTTGGACGAAAGTGTGTTCGAGCGCACCTTTGAGCGCGTGACGTTTACCCCCGGCGCGCTGGAGCTTGTGCGCTCGGCGCACAGCAAGGGCTGGAAAGTCGGCGTGGTAAGCGGCGGCTTTCACGAGGTCGCCGATAAGATCGTGGCCGCCGCGGGCATCGACTTTTGCCTCGCTAACCGCCTGGAGGTCGTGGGCGGCCAGCTCACCGGTAAGCTGGCGGCAGACATCGTGACCAAAGAGTCCAAGCTCATCCAGCTGCTGGACTGGGCGGTTGAGTGCGGTGTCGATATGGCTCATACCGTCGCGATCGGCGACGGCGCCAACGACATCCCCATGATTCAGGCCGCGGGCACGGGCATCGCATTTTGCGCCAAGCCCAAGACGCGCGAGGCCGCCCCGTTTGCCATCGATGAGCGCAACCTGATGCTCGCCATGGACATCATCCTGCGTGACTAGTCAGTTTGCTTCACAACTTCATCTAATCTGACATATCAGGTTTCCGAACAATTATGCTCTAATGTTCGGAAACAACCCTTCGCGTGCTAAACTTTTCTGCGTCGAAGGGAACTTATATGGACAAACGAGATCTTGAGCAATTGCTAAGTGACGTGGCAGACGGAAGCATTACGCCGGCCGATGCCCTCACGCGCATCCAGACGGCGCCGACCGCCGACCTGGGCTTTGCACAGCTCGATCTTTCGCGCGGAGTGCGCCAGGGAGCCGGCGAGGTTGTCTACGGTGCCGGTAAAACCGCCGAGCAAATTGCCGCCATTATCGAAGCGCTGCGCGATGCCGGCCAGGAGCGCATCCTGGTCACGCGCCTGGATGCCGAAAAGGCAGCCCGCACCTCGGAGTTCCTCGGCAACGGCATTGACCTGGGATATGTCCCGGACGCGCAGCTCGCCCTGGTGGGCGGCAAGCCCTCCCCCACCGGCAACGGACGCATCGTCGTCGCCTGCGCCGGCACGAGCGACCTGCCCGTCGCCGAAGAGGCGGCACTGACGGCCGAGTTCTACGGCAACGAGGTCGATCGCCTCTACGACGTGGGTGTCGCCGGCCTGCACCGCCTGCTCGCTCATGCTGAGGAACTTGCCCAGGCGCAGGTGGTCATCGCCATCGCCGGCATGGAAGGCGCCCTGGCGAGCGTTATCGGCGGTCTTGTGAGCTGTCCGGTCATCGCCGTCCCCACCAGCGTAGGCTATGGCGCGAGCTTTGGCGGCGTGGCCGCACTGCTCGCCATGCTCAACTCCTGCGCCAGCGGCGTTTCAGTCGTCAACATCGACAATGGCTTCGGCGCCGCCTACCAGGCAAGTCTTATCAATCATTTGAGCGCCGGCACGCCCTGCGCCCGTTAAGGAGCATTCTATGTCCAACCATCAGCACACGCTTATCATCGACGGCACCTCGGGCATCAGCGGCGACATGACCGTCGCAGCCCTGCTCGACCTGGGCGCCAGCGAGGAGCACCTGCGCGAACAGCTCGCCACGCTGCCGGTCGACGGGTTTGAGGTTGCCGTCACACGCGTAAACAAGCATGGCATCGACGCCTGCGACTTTGACGTTCAGCTGGCAGAGGAGCTCGAGAACCACGACCACGACATGGCCTGGCTCTACGGCAACGAAGCGGGCACCGAGCACACACATGAGCATGAGCACCACCATCATGACCATGGCGAACACGAACACGAGCACTGCCACGAGCATGACCATGAGGGCCACGCCCATGAGCACGAGGATCA
>CABUQI010000131.1 GCA_902493545.1 uncultured Collinsella sp.
TCGCAGGGCGGCTACAGCGGCTACGACTCCAACCGCACCACGACCTTTGTGGCCAACGTCTCCGCCAAGCCCACGAGCGTCTCCGCCAAGAACGGCGGATCCGCGCTCAACGTGGTTGAGGTCGACTCGCAGGAGGCCTTTGACGCCGCGACCCCCGAGGCCGGCCAGGCGGTCTACTTCTACAACGAGACCCCCAACCTCAACCACTACGGTAGCGACGCAGGCAGCACCGAGGCCGAGCAGGGCGAGAGCTTCAACAACACCAAGATCACCACGAATCCCAAGGTCTACGTCAAGTTCGCGAAGACCGATGTCGCCACGGCAGCGCAGACGCTCGAACTGGGCGATTTCGTGAACGCCGATGCCACGCTCGCGGCCGACCGCTTCAACGAGAGCCTCTCCGCACCCGCGAACCTTGCTGCCCCCGAGGACGCCACGACCCCCACGAGCATTAAGCTCACCTGGGGGAAGGTCGATGGTGCTACCTCCTACGACCTTAAGGTAGACGGCACTGTGTTCGCCGTGGGCGATGCGGCAGAATTCACGCATACCGATCTTGCCTACAACAGCAAGCATACCTACCAGATTCGTTCGCGCAACGCCGATGGCTACTCCGCATGGAGCGACGTGCTTGAGGCGAACTCTGCGCTCGACCCGTGGCGGAACGTGCCTGAGGCCGAGGAAATCACTTGGGAGGGCTCGCTCTACGGTAGCCATAAGGCCGAACTCGCCTTCGACCATGAGTTCCAGTCGGGCGACGGCGGTTTCCACTCCGGTGGCAACGATCTGGGCAAGGCGCTTACCGTTGACTACGGTCGCGCTTACAAGCTCGACAAGCTCGAGTACTATCCGCGCGATGATGCCGGTAACGGCACTGTGACCAAGATGCGCATCGAGACGAGCCTCGACGGCGTGCATTGGACGACGCAGGAGGTCGACTGGGAGCGCTCCGCCGCTTGCAAGACGGTGGCGTTCGACGGCGCCGTGGCCGCGCGCTACGTGCGTATGACGCCGCTCGCGTCCGTGGGCAACTTCTTCTCCGCCTCCGAGATCGCCATCTACAAGACCGACGGCACGGACGGCTTCGCCGTGGGCTCCAACCTCAACAAGGCCACGGTCTCCGACGGCGACTACTCCAACATGAAGAATTACCTGGGTCTTGAGAACCGCGAGCCCGACACCTCGACGTTCGACTCCCAGATCCGCGCCCACTTCGCCGACCTCAACGGCAACGGCGTCTACGACGTGTACGACTACTCCTTCACCATGGCGGCGCTCGACGGCGGCACCAAGCAAAAGGGCAAGGCTGCTGGCACCCTCGCGGTGATCCCGAGCAAGATGGAGGTCGAGGCCGGCGACGAGATCACGGTCGACGTCTACGCCACCGACGCCGAGAACATCAACGCGCTCGGTGCGCTCGTCAACTTCAACAGCGACCAGTTCGAGTATGTCTCCGAGAGCATCGCGCAGGATGCGTCGACGGCGGGCATGGAGAACCTCTCGCGCGAGAAAGTGCAGTTCACGGATGGCCACCAGACCATCAACCTGGCCTTCGCCAACCGCGGCGACGCCAAGCTCTTCAACAGTACTGGTGTGGTCGCGAGCTTTAAACTCAAGGCTAAGACGGCCGGCAAGGTCGAGCTGCCCTCGACGTCTTGGCTCGTCGGCCCGGCGTGCGACGCGCTCGAGTTCGTGAGTGATGGCACCGTGACGATGCCCGGTGTCCCGCAGCCCACCAAGTCCGAGTACGGCCGCGACGCCTTTGACATCACGATGACCAACGACGAGCTCCCCACCGACGACGGCACCAACGTCGAGAAGCTCATCCAGCAGAAGAGCTATGACGGACTGTTCGACAACAATGAGGGCGGCAACGACTTCGAGTTCCTGTGGAACTATGGGCCCAACTGGATCGACGGCAAGATGCCGACCTACGTCAAGCTGCCCGCCACGATGACGTTCGCCTTCAAGACGCCGTCGAAACTCGATAGCGTCGAGGTCGTTAACCGCAACGGTGGCAACGGCACCGTGCAGAAGATTAAGTCCGTCGTGACGTTCGAGGACGGCTCGACCCAGGAGTTCTCGGGCGGAAGCTTTGATTCCTATCAGGCTCGCTACGCCTTTGGCCTCTCTGCCGAGAACAAGGGCAAGAAGGCGACCAAGGTCGAGATCACGCCGCTTGAGGCATCGGGTGACCAGATGCTCACGCTGCGCGAGATCAACTTCAACTACACACAGGGTGTCGAGGCCATCGAGGGTGTCGAACTGGGCAAGAACCAGACCGAGTTCTTCGAGGGCGATGTGACGCTCGTCGACGCCAAGGCCACGCCCGAGAGCGCCGGCTACCCCTATGTGACGGTCGAGAGCTCCGATCCTTCTGTGGTGAGCGTCTCCGCTGTCCAGGCCGGCGATAGCGTGAGCTACTACCTGCGCGCCAACAAGGCCGGCAAGGCAACGATCACGGTGGCGTCGGTGCTCGATCCCTCCAAGACCGCATCCTATGAGGTCGAGGTCAAGGCTGGTGTCGACACCTCTGCGCTCATGGCAGCGCTTTCCAAGGCCGCGGGCTACAGCGAGTCCGTCTACACCAAGGATTCCTATGCAGCCCTCACCGCTGCGGTCGAGGCGGCTCAGAAGCTCCTCGATGGCGGCCAGGGCAGCTATAGCAAGAAGGATGTCGCAGACGCCACGGCCAAGATCGAGAAGGCAATCGACGGCCTCAAGATGCGCCCCGTCGATGAGAAGAGCCTCATCAACACGCCCGAGAACCGCGAGAACGTCAAGGTGACCGGCTTCTCGAGCGAGGCCGACTATGAGGGCAGCAACGCCGTCAACGCTCTTGACGGCGATGAGCAGACGCTCTGGCACAGCGACTGGGCCTATAAGGCCGGTATGCCCCAGTACCTGACCGTCGACCTGGGCCGCGACTACGATCTCACCGACGTCACGTTCCTGCCGCGCCAGGACGGCGGCACGAACGGCGATATCTTTGAGGCCGAGGTGCTGGTTTCCGACACCGCCGACGGTTATGAGATGGGCACCGCCACGTCGATGGGTACGTTTACCTTCGACAACGACGGCCGCGTGCTCACCGACCGTGGCGACTGGAAGCAGATGAGCTTTGGTGCCGCGCGCGGTCGCTACGTGACCGTCAAGGTGCTCCACGCCGGCGGTGGCAGCGTTGACGCCTACTGCAGCATGGCGGAGCTCAAGTTCTACGGTACGGCCGTTCCCAATCCGGTGGCGAAGGACGACCTCACTGCCGCGATTGAAAAGGTTGATGCCGAGGTTGCAGCCGGCGACCTTAAGGCCAGCGACTACACCGAGGCTTCCTGGACCGCGTTCCAGAACGCCTTGGCGAGCGCCCGCGCCATCCTGAACGACGAGAACGCCACGCAGGACGAGGTCGACCAGGCACTCAAGGCACTCGAGAGTGCTCGCGACGCGCTTGAGAAGACTCCGGTGACCCCGGTCGAGAACCCGACCAAGAAGCAGCTCAAGGCCTTGGTCAAGCAGGCGAAGGAGACTGACACCAGGGGCAAGACGGACGAGTCTGTCAAGGCCCTGACGGATGCCATTACCTACGCCGAGGACGTCTTGGGTGATGAGAATGCTTCCGACATCCAGCTCCAGGCGGCCTATGACCAGCTCAAGCTGGCCATTGAGAGCCTCAAGGATGCCGATTCCGGCAACCAGGG
>CABUQI010000132.1 GCA_902493545.1 uncultured Collinsella sp.
GTGTCGAGGCGCTCCTCTATGAGCCGGGGCCTATATCCCTTTTGGGTCAATCTCTCTGGTGCATCCATAGACGGCCGTCCCTCTCTATCACACGATATGCGAAATTACGCCATTCTCAATGTTGATTTTACGCTACTTTCAATGTAGTTTTTACGCCATTTTTATTGTAGGTTTTACGCTTGGCATCCTTAGCGCGACCCATTCCGAGCATCGCATCAGAGCGCTTGGTTATCTCCGCCCTCACATCTCGGCAAACGAGATCAGCTTGGCATCTCCCCTGCTCGCCGCAGCTTCCTGACATCCTTGCGTAAAGCCTCGCTTCGAGAAGATCGCATAGCTTTTGTGCTGCCGCCTAAAGAGCTCGCTTCGATGCACGAGCTTTTGCAGCACGTCTTCGCCCACCGGTTCATTGCGCCATTTGCATTCCGCAAACAGCGCAGTGCCCTCGCCATCGTCAACAATCAAGTCGATTTCTTCCTGCGTATGCGTGCGATTATCCGTCCCCCACCAGCGCCCAACGCTTGCCGGAACCACATCAAGCTGGCCCGCCCGCGCGAGTTCGTACACGTATTGTCTGCATATAAGCTCAAAGACCGTACCCATGTAATCCGATACGTGCGGCTCAATGCGCTCATACGCCATCTCGGCCATATCGTTTTGAATCAGCCCGATGTTCTGCGGAACAAACTTGTACCAGAACCTAAACATCTGATCGCTCAGCAGATACACGGCTCGCTTATTGCTCGTCTCGTTTAGGGGCAGCTCGCGCTCGACAATCCCAAGCGACGCCAGCTTATCCACATAGCTCTTTACGTTGCTCGCAGGGATTCCCGTAGAGCTCGCAATCTCCGAGATCTTCGAGCGCCCCTGAGCAATTGCTTGCACGATCGCATCATATTGCTCGGGATTGCGGCACTCCTGCAATAGCAGGTTACTCGGCTCCTCAAAGAGATAGCCCGTAGGAGTAAGAAAAAGACGTTTGATGTTGTCCTTGAGCGGTGCGGCAGGATCGACTTTCTCGATATATGCAGGAATGCCACCCGTCATGCCATAGCAAACTGCAGCGTCTTCGCGACCCATGCTCTGCCACAGGCCGAGGGTCGTCATAAAATCGAGCGGCATGATCTTAAACTGGGCCGTACGCCTACCGTATAGCGGACTCTCGTAGCCCAACACCTGCTCTTCCATAAACGAAAGCGACGACCCGCACAGGATAAGCATAAGCTTGGCCTCTTTGTACAAGTGATCGATCTTGTCTTGCAGCAACGAGCTGATCTCGGGATTCGATTGGGCGAGATAAGGATACTCGTCGATCACGACAATCAAACGTTCCGTACGAGCCATGGTAGCCAATGCATCGAACGCCTCGTCAAAACTACGAAACGACACGCCAGCAACACCAACGGAGCCCGCAAGTATCGCCTGGCTAAAGCCATGCAGGTTTGCCTCTGCATTGGTACGACGAGCTTGAAAGTAAATAGCCTTCTTGCCTTGGATAAACTCTGTGATAAGACGCGTTTTGCCCACGCGACGGCGGCCGTAAATCACAGGCATCTCAAAGGAGCCCGTGCCATACAGTCGATTGAGCTCGGACATTTCCGCCGTTCTTCCGATAAACATAGGGCCATCCTTCCTTTACGTTATAGCTAGCTATATTATACCTTCCTATAATATAGCTAGCTATAACGTAATTCGACAAGCGGCGCACGCAAAAGGGTCGGTACACCACCGCACGTGGACCGTTCCGGAAAATGTATCCCGTTCTGGAGCCAAAAACTGGGCCGTAGTTTCCGCCAAGCATCCCATCCGGAAAGCGTGTCCCGTTCTGAGCGCCAAATCCGGGACGCAGTTTCCACTCCAAACAAAGGGCCCCGGCTCGCGATGGAGCCGGGGCCAAAGGCGCAGCGTATGTAGTTGATGTTGAGCGCGAACAGCTCGTCAGCAATGGCCGTCCGCGCCCTACCCTACCCGCGGTTGCGGGCGCGGCTGTAGGGCGTATCCACCATGGGCAGATCCGGACGCAGCTTGCCGTCAAATGCGCGATAGGCGTTCTGTACGGCGGGCGCCGTGGGAATCGTTGCGATCTCGCCGATGCCCTTGCCGCCGTATGCCACGGGCAGCAGCTCGTCCTTCTCCACGTAGATGGCATGGATATCCGGAATCTCGGGCGCACGGAACAGCCCGAGCGTACCGTACCTTGCCTGGGGCACGCAGTCCTTGAGCGGCCAGTCCTCGGTAAGCGCATAGCCCATACCCATGAGCACACCGCCTTCGATCTGACCCTGTATGGAGATGGGGTTGACCACCTTGCCGGAATCGTGTGCGGCGTAGACCTCGCTCACGCGGCCGTCATCATCCAGAATGACCACATGCGTGGCAAAACCGTAGCAGATGTGGCTCTTGGGATTGGGAACGTCGGCACCCAGTTTGTCGGTCGGCTCCAGGTACACGTAGCCAAACTCGCATCCCTCGAGCGCCTTGATGGCTACCGCGGGATCCTGAGGATGCATACCCTGGCCGGCGACGAGCTCCTGCGTGTGCAGCTGATAGGCGCGACCGTCGTCGTACTCGATCTTGACGCCGTCGCCATGCGCATTCACGGGAGCGGCGGGCGCAGACTTGCCGGCCTCGATGTCAAGCATGGCATCACGCAGCAGGAAGGCGGCACCGCGCACGGCCTCGCCGGTCACGACCGTCTGACGCGAACCAGACGTGGTGCCGGAGTCGGGAGCGTTCTCGGTGGAGCACTCGCCATTGGCAATGCAGCTCAGCGGCAGACCGCAGGCCTCGGCAACGTCCTGCAAAAAGACCGTGTTGCAGCCCTGGCCGATGTCGGACGTAGCGGCATAGACCACGGCCACGCCGTTCTCGACGCGAATCTTGCAGCGGCCGGCATCGGGCAGGCCCACGCCCACACCGGCGTTCTTCATGGCGCAGGCAATGCCGGCATGTCCGGGATGCGCGTAGTAGGCATCCTTGACCTCGAGCAGCGTCTCCTTCAGCGCCGTGGAGCAGTCGGCAATCTGGCCGTTGGGCAAAACCTCGCCCGGCTCGATGGCATTACGGTAACGAATCTCCCACGGATCCAGGCCGACCTTCTCTGCCAGCAAGTCGATCAGGCTCTCGAGTGCAAACTCGGACTGACAGACGCCAAAGCCGCGGTACGCGCCGGCGGGCGGGTTGTTGGTGTAGTAGCCAAAACCGCGAATGTCGGTGTTCTGGTACTTGTAGGGGCCGACGGCATGCGTGCAGGCGCGCTCGAGCACCGGGCCGCACAGCGATGCGTAGGCGCCGGTATCAAAATTGATCTCGCAGTCTAGGCCAGTAAAGTTGCCCTCGGCGTCGCAGCCCAGCGTAAAGGTGCCGTCCATGGCGTGGCGCTTGGGATGGAACGCAAGCGACTCGGCGCGCGTGAGCTTACACTTCACAGGACGCTGGAACTTATAGGCAGCGAGCGCGGCCAGGTGCTGGATGGACACGTCCTCCTTGCCGCCAAAACCGCCGCCCACGAGCATAGTCTCGACGACCACACGCTCGGGTTCGCTATCCCAGCCAAACATGTGAGCGCACTCTTTACGCGTGTCGTAGGCGCCCTGGTCGGTCGACTGCACCTTGACGCCGTTCTTATACGGGAAGGCGACGGCGCACTCGGGCTCCAAGAAGGCATGCTCGGTAAAGGGCG
>CABUQI010000133.1 GCA_902493545.1 uncultured Collinsella sp.
GCGTCGAGCCCATCGAGCTGACCGGCCCCTCCGATTCCAAGGACGTGTTCCAGGCTTGTCGCGAGGGCGACAAGCTCGCGCTGGCCGCGGCCGATACCATGGCCGACTATCTCGGCCGCGCACTGGCGCTTATTGCCAACGTGGTCGACCCCGAGATGTTCCTCATCGGCGGCGGCGCCTCCGCCTCGGCCGATGTCTACCTCGACAAGGTTCGCGAGCACTTTAAGCAGTACGCGCTTTCCGCCTCGCGCGAGACGCCCATTAAGGTCGCTTCGCTCGGAAACGACGCCGGCATCATCGGTGCTGCCTACGTAGCCCTGCGCGCTGCCGGTAAATAGCTGGTGCAAGGGGGACAGGTTACATTGCACCAACATGGTGCAAAAGGGACAGCCTTGGCCCCCGTGCCTGCGCCCCAAAATATGCCGTGGCCCTTCCGTCTGCGAAGGCTCGGCATCGGCGTGCTACCATAGCTACGTCCAAGTACACATATCAAGTGGAGGATATCCATGGCAAACGTTCTTGTCTTTGGTCACCAGAACCCCGATAACGACGCCATCATGAGCGCCGTCGTCCTGTCCCAGCTGCTCAACCAGGTTGAGTATGCCGGCAACACCTACGAGGCCTGCGCCCTTGGTCAGCTTCCGGCCGAGTCCGCCAAGCTGCTCGCCGACGCCGGCATCGCCGAGCCCCGCGTGATCGAGTCCGTCGAGGCTGGTCAGCTCGTCGTCCTCACCGACCACAACGAGTCTGCCCAGTCCGTCGCCGGCCTTAAGGACGCCACGGTCTTTGGCGTCGTCGACCACCACCGCATCGGCGACTTCGAGACCGCCGGCCCGCTGCACTACATCTGCCTGCCCTGGGGCTCCAGCTGCACCATCGTCACCAAGCTCGCCGGCGTGCTCGGCGTTGAGCTTTCCGACGTCCAGGCCAAGCTGCTGCTCTCGGCCATGATGACCGATACGCTCATGCTCAAGAGCCCCACCACCACCGATGTCGACCGCGCCGTCGCCGCCAAGCTCGGCGAGCAGGTGGGCGTCGACCCGGTCAAGTTTGGCATGGAAGTCTTCCTCACCCGTCCGTCCGGCTCCTTCACCGCAGCCGAGATGGTCGGCAACGACATCAAGATGTTCGAGCCCGCCGGCAAGAAGCTGCTCATCGGCCAGTACGAGACCGTCGACAAGAGCCGTGCGCTTGGCATGATTGACGAGATTCGCGAGGCCATGCGCGCCTACGCCGCCGAGAAGGGTGCCGACGGCATCGTCCTGTGCATCACCGACATCATGGAGGAGGGCTCGCAGGTCCTGCTCGAGGGCGAGACCGAGGCTGCTCAGAAGGGCCTGGGCATTGCCGACGAGCACGACGGCGTCTGGATGCCGGGCGTCCTCTCCCGTAAGAAGCAGGTCGCTGCCCCCATCATGGCCGCCTGCTAGATTCTTTTGGCCTAACACCGACGACCGGATCGCGGACGCCCCGCGCTCCGGTCGTTTTTTGTGCACGGCGCCGCGTCGTCTCTTGGACAGGCGTGCCCGTGCCGTTGAGCAAATAATGTTCAACCTGTGGTTCCGCTTTTCGGCCACGCCTACGTGCTTGTCGTGCAGGGTAGGCTAGATGCAAGCGTAATACGTTAGAGCGCGGCGCCGCCACTTAGGCGGGCCGTGCTTTTTTAAGACGGGAGCTTTCCCGTGAAAGGAGCCGCCCATGGCAGCACCCGAGCAGCTGTTTAACGTTCGTGAGCGCAAACGTTTTGAGCGCCACGACATTTGGGAGCGCATCGCCGAGAACGGCACGATTTCCGCCGCCGTCATGGTCTTCGCCGCCATCGCCGCCGTCGTTTGCGCCAACACCGATGCCTATGAGGCCATCCATCACTTTTTGGAGACCCCGCTGTATGTGGGCCTGGGCAACCTTACGGCCGGTCTCACCGTTGAGCTTTTCGTCAACGACTTCCTCATGGCGATTTTCTTTTTGTTGGTGGGCATTGAGCTTAAGTACGAGATGACGGTCGGCGAGCTCAAGAATCCGCGTCAGGCCATGCTTCCCATGCTGGCGGCCGTGGGCGGCGTCGTCGTTCCCGCCTGCATCTACCTGATCTTTAACCATGCCGGCGCCCACAACGGTTGGGCCATCCCCATGGCAACCGATATTGCCTTTGCGCTGGGCGTGCTGTCGCTTTTGGGCAATCGCGTGCCCAACGGCGTGCGCGTGTTCTTCTCGACGCTCGCCATCGCCGACGACCTCATCTCCATCGCCGCCATCGCCATCTTCTACGGTCAGAGCCCCAATCCGTTTTGGTTGGGCGCCGCCGCGCTTGTGACCTGCGCGCTCGTGTGGCTCAACAAGACGCAGCATTACCGCCTTGCCCCGTATTCGGTACTGGGTCTGCTGTTGTGGTTCTGCATGTTCAAGAGCGGCGTACATGCCACGCTTGCTGGCGTCATCTTGGCCTTTACCATTCCGGCCAAGTGCGGCGTCAAGCTCGACAGTCTCACCGATTGGCTGGGCGAGTGCCTGCCGCTGCTCGATGACCGCTACGACGACGAGGCACACATCCTGGGCCAGCATGACTTTACCGTCTCGACCACCAAGGTCGAGCGCGTCATGCACCGCGTGACCCCGCCGCTCATCCGCATGGAGCGTCTGATCTCCACGCCGGTCAACTTTGTGATTCTGCCGATCTTTGCGTTCGTCAACGCACAGGTTCGCCTAGTGGGCGTGGATATGAGCACGTTGCTCACCGACCCGGTGACGCTCGGCGTGTACTTTGGCATGCTGCTGGGCAAGCCGATCGGCATCTTTGGCATGACGTTCGCCTTGGTCAAGCTCAAGGCCTGCGAGCTGCCGCATAACGTCAACTGGCACATGATTGCCGGTGTGGGCATTCTGGGCGGCATCGGCTTTACCATGTCGATTCTCATCAGCGGCCTTGCCTTCCCGACGGCCCAGTTTGAGGTTCTTGCTGCCAAGGCCGCCATCCTTGCCGGTTCGGTCACCGCTGCCGTGCTCGGCATGATCTACATGAGTGTTGTCTGCAAGCATCCCGCGCCCAAGGGCGAGTAAAAGCTCGAAAACAGACACCAGAACCGGTTTGGATGCGTTCGAAACTCGGATCAGGGTGCTACTGGCCCACTGCCAGATACCCCCGTGGCCAAAAAACGCCGTTTGTGAGTACTGTCACAAACGGCGTATCATTTTAGGTGCGGAAAATAATGAACAAAGTTATAAGAACTGTACGTTAATGAGTGACCATCGACTTCCAATTTGGCGCTAGCTGACGGTGATTAGGGAGTTTCAAGTCGAGTTTTGCCGATTTCGACCGAGAATCGCTGCTACTAAAAAGGTAACAGTACTCATATTTGCCCTTTTTTGGCCACAAGCCCTAAAACAAGCCTCGCCAGGGTCGGGAAACGGGCCAAATCGTCGGCCTCGAGGCTTATTCCACGGTGCCGTAGACGGCGCCCCAGCCGTGGGCGGCCAAGGCGGAGTTGAGCTGGTCGCAAAGCGATTGGCGGTCGTAGTAGCCGGGCGGCAAAAGGTTGACGATTTCCATGAGATCGGGTGCCAAGTCCAAGATCTCGGCCTGCACGATCAGATCCAGGCGGTCGATGGCGTGGCGGTCGTAAAACAGTCCGTCGACCA
>CABUQI010000134.1 GCA_902493545.1 uncultured Collinsella sp.
CGCCACCCAAAAACTCATCCAACATTAATCTTGGCTCAAGAATCGCTTAATCTATAACCTGCACTATAGAGTTCGACCGAGGGCGGGGCGGCGCCGCGCAACGCAGGCCGCCGAACGCAACGCTCGCGCCCGGGCAAATCGCCCGGCGTCGCGCCCATCGAACGAAAGGACAGGTCATGGACGACCTCGAAAAAGTTGAAACTATCCGCACCAAGTGCAACGTGAGCTATACCGATGCCAAGGCCGCGCTCGACGCCGCCGACGGCAACGTCCTGGACGCCATCATTTGGCTCGAGTCGCAGGGCAAGACGCAGACCACGTCGGCGCACGCCGCCACCGAGTCCGCGCCGGTCGATGAGCCCTCGGCCGAGATGGTCGCTGCGCAGGCCGCCTACGAGAAGTCGAGCGAAAAGACCGACTTCTCCAAGAAGATGGACAGCGTGTGGGAATACCTCAAAAAGCTCTTCCGCCTGAGCCTGGATACCAAGTTTATCGCCACGCGCCGCGACGCCATCATCCTCAACATTCCCATCCTGATCCCCATCGTCGCCCTGTTTGCCTGGGGCGCCACGATTTGGCTGATGCTGCTTGGCCTGTTCTTTGGCATGCGCTACCGCATCGACAGCGACGGTGACGTACCTGGCAGCATCAACAACCTAATGAATCATGCCGCCGACGCCGCGGACGATATCAAGCAAAATCTGAACGACGACAAGTAATCGCAGACGGGGGCACGTATGGCACGGATCCTGATTGTAGAGGACGAGGAGAAAATCGCCCGCTTTGTGACGCTCGAGCTGGAGCACGAGGGCTACCAGGTGGAACATGCCGCCGACGGCCGCACCGCCGTGGACCTGGCGCTGGAGCGCAACTACGATCTGATTCTGCTCGATGTATTGCTGCCGCAGCTCAACGGTATGGAGGTGCTGCGGCGCGTCCGCAAGCACAAAGATGTGCCGGTGATTATGGTCACCGCGCGCGATGCCGTGATGGACAAGGTGGCAGGGCTCGATGCCGGCGCCGACGATTACCTGACCAAGCCGTTTGCCATTGAGGAGCTGTTCGCACGGATCCGTGTGGCGCTGAAGCGCTCGGAGGCCGTGCGGGCGGCTTCGGGCGTTGGCGGCGTCGGTGCCGGGACGGGCATGGCGGGCGGCGCGACCGGGAGCGCCGCTGCGATACCCCCGGTCAGCGACTCGACCCAGGCTTCTGCCTCTCCCTCCCCCGCCACGCTCGCCGTGGGCTCGGTCGCGCTCGATCTCGACCGCCGCGAAGTCACGGTCGGCGGCTCGCCCATCGCACTCACGGCCCGCGAGTTCGACGTCCTCGCCCTGCTTATGGCGCATGCCGAGACTGTGCTCACGCGCGAGCGCATCGCGCACGAAGCGCTGGGCTACGAATACGCGGGCGACACCAACAACGTCGACGTACACATCGCGCACCTGCGTGCCAAAATCGAGGACGCCGGCGGTGCCCGCATCATCCAGACCGTGCGCGGGGTGGGCTATGTCTGCCGTGCGTAACGCCGAGGCCAAGCGCGTCACCTCCATCGCCCGCGCCATCAACTGGAGCTATATGTGGCGCCGCCTGTTGAGCTATGTCTGGCTCGACCTGCTACTGGTGGTGATTGCGGCGGCGATCCTCGTCTATGGCTACAACCAAACGCTGCCCGAAGGCGCGTTTACCGCAGGCTGGATTCCCGGCGCCACCGTTCACGGCATGTCGCTGACGCCCGCGCGCGGCTGGGACCTGGCAACGCTCGCCTATACCGTCGAGTTTGCGCACACCAGCAAGACCTTCCCGCTCGCGCAGGACCTCGTCGCGCTATGGCCTCTCTACCTTGTCGTTGTGGGTTGGCAGGTCATCAGCGTGCTCAACATGCTCGGCGGCGCCCGCCGCGTGCGCCGTACCATGGCACCACTCAACGACCTGGCCTTACGCGTGGACGAGCTCGGCCGTATGCAGCTCTCCGGCGGCAAGATGGAAACGCTGGAGCAGGCCATCGAGCGCGCAAGCGTCGACTCGCCGAGCGTCACCACCGGCGACGCCGACCTGGCGAGCATCGAGGTCGCGCTCAACCGCCTGCTGCGCCAGATGCAAGAGGCCAAGCTGCAGCAGATGCGCTTTGTCAACGACGCGAGTCACGAACTGCGCACGCCCATCGCGGTGATTCAGGGCTACGTAAACATGCTCGACCGCTGGGGCAAAGACGACCCAGACGTGCTGGCAGAGTCCATCGCCTCGCTCAAGGCCGAAAGCGAGCATATGCAGGAGCTCGTGGAACAACTGCTGTTTTTGGCACGCGGAGATGCCGGCCGCACCGTGCTGCGGCGTGCGAATACCAACCTGGCCGCACTGGTCGACGAGGTATGCGAAGAATCGCAGATGATCGATACCGAGCACACATATCGGCTGGCTTTTGACGCTGCGCTTGTCAGCGACCCGCGCTGCGATGCGCCCGTTGACGTGGCGCTCGTGAAGCAGGCTCTGCGCGTGATCGTGCAAAACGCCGCCAAGTACTCGGATGCGGGAACGACCGTCACATTTGGCATAACGCCCAATGCGGGCATGGGCACGATCGACATAAGTGTTGAGGACAAAGGCATCGGCATGAACCAGGAATCCGCAGCTCACGCGTTCGAGCGGTTCTACCGTGCCGACAACGCGCGCGATGCCGGCGCGCAGGGTTCGGGCCTGGGGCTCGCTATCGCCAAGTGGATCGTCGACAGCCACGGCGGCGTCATCGGCGTGACCTCGGTCGAGGGCGTCGGCAGCCGCTTTACGATTCGCCTGCCGCGGTAGGAAGCCCCTCGACATAAATAAAGGGATAGGGCCACGCAGCCCTATCCCTTTTTGCTAGCTATGACAGCTTGTGCGCTACTCGCGGCACAGGTGCACGGCGAAGCCGGCGAACTCGCGCTTAAAGTACACGAGTTTGGTACCACCGTCGGGTAGCAGCGCGCGCGACTCCTCGTTGACCTCGAGCCCGCGCTCGGCAAACCACTTCTCAGCTGCATCGATGTCGTTAACGGCAAAGCCGATGTGGCCCTTGGTGCCACGACCGTTCTGCTTCATGATCTCGACCAGCGAATCGTTAAAGTACGAAACCGGGGTCTCGATGACGGGCAGACCCATCATCGTCGAGAACAGCTCCGCGATCTCCAGGGCGTCTGCCGGGTCGGCGGCGTTAATGCCCACATGGGCAACGCGCATGCCAAAGAGCTCGACCGGGTTGGCGTTCTGCTCACTCATACAGGCAGTGCCTACTGAGCCATGACGTCGAGAACGGCCTTCTCGGCAGCGACGCGGTTCATGCCGGTCATGAAGGGCACGCCGCTCACGTACGGGCAGGTGAGGCCTTCGGGGGCAACGGTGGTGGCGATCAGCAGGTCGGCGCCCTCGTCGCAGTAGTCCTTGGCCTCGGAGATGGCGCACTGCACGATCTCGTACTTGTCGGCGTAACCGTTGGCGTCGAGCAAGGTGGCGACCTTCTGGGCAACGAGCGTGGAAGTAGCAGCGCCAGCACCGCAAGCCAAAACGATCTTCTTCATAGGTAATGTCTCCCTTCATGGTTTACTTTAGGTAAGTGTACCGCAGCGAGCGATGGCACTCGGCCTCGATGAGCTTTTATGC
>CABUQI010000135.1 GCA_902493545.1 uncultured Collinsella sp.
GTCCTTCATGTAGGCCGAGACGGTGGGGCGGATAGCGCCAAAGTAGTGCTCCTCGAGCTCCTGGCCCTTGCAGGGAGCGGCGCCAAAGAGGGTGCGGCCGGTGATGACCAGGTCCTTGCGCTTGCGGTAGGCGTCCTTCTTGATCAGGAAGTACTCCTGCTCGTCACCCACGGAAGGAACGACCTTCTTGGGGGTCTTACCGAACAGCGCCAAAACGCGCTTAGACTCACGCGAGAGCGCGGTCATGGAACGCAGCAGCGGGGTCTTCTTGTCCAGGGCCTCGCCCGTGTAGGAGCAGAAAGCCGTGGGGATGCACAGGACATCGTCCTTGATAAAGGCGGGGCTAGTGGGGTCCCAAGCGGTGTAGCCACGGGCCTCGAAGGTAGCACGCAGGCCGCCGTTGGGGAAGCTGGAGGCGTCCGGCTCGCCCTGGATGAGGTTCTTGCCCGTAAACTTGGTAATGGCGGTGCCGTCGTGGTTGGGCTCCAGGAAGCTGTCGTGCTTCTCGGAAGTAATGCCCGAAAGCGGCTGGAACCAGTGCGCGTAGTGCGTCGCGCCCTTGGAGATGGCCCAGACCTTCATGGCATGGGCAACGGCGTTGGCCACATCCAGGTCGAGCGGCTCACCGCCCTCGAGGGTTGCAGCAAGACGCTTCCAAATGTCCTTGGGGAGGTAGTCCTTCATGACTTCCTCAGAGAACACCATGGTCCCGAAGCGGTCAGTAAGATCGGCCATACGGAACTCCCTTCGTATCGGCACCGCGTGAGAAGCGGTGTTGATTACTAACGAACGAGTCATAGCTTAGACTCGCCGTGTTTCCGCGACATTACCGTTATGTTGCTGTCGCGAAACCAATCAATGAGGTTACCCTATCGAGGCGGCGTTGCCACCCTCAACAGCCAATCAACTGTATAAATAGCAGACCTCTCCCCATGGTTTAAGGGTAGTCAATTTGGGATGGAGCTCTATTAACTGGTATTTTGCATCAGATACCAGTCTTTATAGTCCGTGCCTAGATTAGCCGCTCTGTTATAGAGAAAGCCGATAGCAAGGCATCTTTGATCGGTATCCCCAAATAGCGAGTGAAACTCCACCGTGACACAGTGGTGCTGTAGAATCCTTACAACACATCACACTATTACGTATCTAGAGGAGCACGATATGCGCGTCGACGAGGTTATTAAGCAGGCAGCATCCCAGGGCACCGCGCCCATTTCGTTTGAGATGTTCCCGCCCAAGGGCGAGCTGACCCTCGACACGGCTCGCGAAGTGGCAGGCAATCTGTGCAAGCTTTCGCCGAGCTTTGTCTCGGTCACCTGCTCGGCCGGCGGCTCGGGCAACGGCGCCACCACCGCCCCCATCGCGCATATGATTACGAGCGAATTCGATACACCCTCGGTGGCACACCTTACCTGCGTGGGCCGCTCGCACGCCGATATCGCCGCCAAGATCGACGAGTATCGCACCGCCGGCGTGGAAAACATCCTGGCCCTGCGTGGCGATCTCCCTGCCGGCGCAACCGAGGACGACAAGCCCGCCTCCGACTACGCCTACGCCCGCGACCTCATCCCCGAGCTCGTCGACGCCGGCTTTTGCGTGGGCGCCGCAGCCTACCCCGAGGGCCACATTGCCTGTGAGGATCTCAACCTCTCGGTCGAACACCTCAAGCAAAAACAGGACGCCGGCGCAAGCTTCTTTGTGACGCAGCTCTTCTTTGATAACGAGTGCTTCTACCGTTTTCGCGAGCTTGCCGACAAGGTCGGCATCACCGTGCCCATTACCGCGGGCATCATGCCGTTTATGGGCAAGTCCCAGATCAGCCGCATGGTCTTTATGTGCGGCGCGTCGCTGCCCTCCCCCGTCATCAAGATTCTCGCCAAGTACGAGAACGACCCCGAGAGCCTGCAGGCAGCCGGTGTAGATTATGCCGCCCGCCAACTTTGCGACCTCAAGGAGCACGGCGCCGACGGCCTGCACCTGTACACTATGAACCGTCCTGCGATCGCCGCGACCATTATGGAGCGCCTGGGGTAATGGAAAAACCGCACATCGATACAACCGCTGTCGAAGTGCCGGCCGACCTTGCGTCGCCGGCGCTTTACCGTGTCGATGCTGCGCACCATCCCCGTGTCGACCGTGCCGAGATGCTGCGGTATCTGGGTTACGGCGGCCAGCAGATTGAGCCCGAGTTGTCGCAGCGTATTGAGCTTGTCGTTGAACGTCTGGAATTGGACATTGAGCCCCGTGGCGTGCGCCGCGTGTTTGCCGTCGATGCCACGGGCGTGGACGAGCAGGGCAAGCCTTGCATCCGTCTGGTTGGCACCAACGTTGAGCTGCGAGGTCGCGATATCTATCGTCATCTTAAGGACGCCCGCTTTGCCGCACTCATGGCGTGCACCCTCGGCATAGACGCCGAGCGTCGCCTGCGCACCACGGGAGCCCAACATCCCCTGGAGGGCGCCGTGCTCGACGCCGCGTGCTCCGCTTACGTGGAAGCCGCCGTTGAGCAAATGGACCAGCAGGTCAAGACGGACGCCGCCACACACGGGCTCGCCGGCAACTGGCGCTTTAGTCCCGGCTATGGCGACTGCCCGCTCTCGGCCCAGCGCTCGATCGTCAATGCGCTCAACGCCACGCGGCTCATCGGGCTTACCGTCACACCCACCAGCCTGCTCATGCCCACCAAAAGCGTGACCGCGGTGATCGGCCTATTCGACGGCGAGGTCCACGACGCCCAGAGCCGCCCCACCTGCAATATCTGCCGCATGCGCGAACACTGCCGCTTCCGCGCCGCCCACACCACCTGCTATTCCAGCCATTAGGAGCCCCCGATGTTTACTCCGCTTATCACTCATGATTCTGACGGCACTGCATTGGCGGCACCCGTTGATGCCGTACGTCGCAACGGTGCCACGTACAAGACGCGCACGATCGACGATCTGCGCATTAAGGACGATCGCCTGCGTGCGGCCATCGAGGGCACGGGACACCTGCTGTTCGACGGCGGCATGGGCACCATGTTGCAGGCCGCTGGCATGAAGGCGGGCGCCCTGCCCGAGCTGCTCAACTTTGAGGAACCCCAGGTCATTACCGACATTCAGCGTCAGTACGTCGAGGCCGGCTGCGACGTGATCACCGCCAACACCTTTGGCGCCAACGCCCACAAGCTCGACGGTGCCGCCACCGTGACAGATGTCTTTGCCGCCGCTGTCGCCTGCGCCCGCGCGGCCGGTGCCCACTACGTCGCCGGCGACATCGGCCCCATCGGCGCGCTACTTCGCCCCTTGGGCACCCTGAGCTTCGACGAGGCCTATGACCTCTTTGCCGAGGAAGTGCGCGCCGGCGTCGATGCGGGCGTGGACCTCTTTATTATCGAGACCATGACCGACCTTGCCGAGATCAAGGCTGCCGTCCTCGCCTGCCGCGAGAACTCCGACCTGCCCGTCTTTGCCACCATGACCTTTGAGGAAGACGGTCGCACCTTCCTGGGCACGAGCCCCGAGGTCGCCGCCATCACGCTCGACGCCATCGGCGCCGACGTTTTGGGCATCAACTGCAGCCAAGGACCGGCCGAGC
>CABUQI010000136.1 GCA_902493545.1 uncultured Collinsella sp.
CCGTCGACGTGCACATCCGACGCATCCGCTCCAAGGTGGGCCCGCAGATCGCGGCACACATCACCACCGTCCGCGGCGTGGGCTATCTATTTAAGGACTAGATTTCCACCACAAAGGGGACAGGCACTTTTGTGGTGGTTTTGACGCAGGTACGGATTCCTTTCGGGTCTGCGGCAGAACTTAAGCCTTCCTAAAAGATTGCGTTCTCATACACTTGCGCCCGCATATTGGGGTACAACTCAACGTGAACAATGATGGCCCGCCACATGTTTGGCGGGCCTTTGGTTATTTGACGAAAGGATCGCAGCCATGAGCGAGTACGATTCCCAGCGTCCCCAGGATGCGGGCAACGCCGGCGAGACCCAGCAGCAGCCGCGTGTGCAGGTGGAGTCGACGCCTGCCGGCAGTAACATTCCCTACGTGCAGGCCTACGACACGCAGACCGGCAAGCCGCTGGGTGGCCAGCAGGTCGTGAACAAGCACACGGTGGTCAAGACCAAGACCAAAAAGCTGCCGATCTTTATTACGGCGCTTGCCGGCTGTGCCTGCGGAGCCCTGCTGGTCATTGCGCTCATTATGAGCGGCACGCTCGATATCGGTGGCGGAAAGAATGCCGTGACGGCGGGTGCTTCGGGTTCGTCGACGCAAAAGATCACCATTGACTCCGAGGATACTACGCTGGCCGAGGCCGTTTCTGCCAAGGCGTTGCCCTCCGTGGTTTCCATCACCGCCACTTCGAGCGGCAGCCAGAATGGCTCGCTTTCGCAGTCTGCTGATGAGTCGGACAGCTCGGGCAGCGTCGGCTCGGGCGTGGTGCTCGATACCGAGGGCCACATCCTCACCAACAACCACGTGGTCGATGGTTACGACCAGTACGTGGTGACCATGGACGACGGCACCACCTATGAGGCCGAGTTCGTGGGCAACGATGCTTCGAGCGACCTCGCCGTCATCAAGCTCAAGGACGCCGACGCCTCCAAGCTCACGCCGATCGAGATCGGCGACTCCTCCAAGCTCAACGTGGGCGAGTGGGTCATGGCGATCGGCTCGCCGTTCGGCAACGAGCAGTCTGTCTCCACGGGTATCGTGTCGGCGCTGTATCGCTCCACGGCTATGAGCTCTACCAGCGGTAACACCATCTATGCCAACATGATCCAGACCGATGCCGCCATCAACCCGGGCAACTCTGGCGGCGCGCTCGTCAACGACAATGGCGAGCTTGTGGGTATCAACTCGCTCATCGAGAGCTACTCGGGCTCCAGCTCGGGCGTGGGCTTTGCCATTCCCGTTAACTACGCCAAGAACATTGCCGACCAGATCATCGACGGCAAGACGCCGGTGCATCCGTACATGGGCGCTACGCTTTCGAGCGTCAATGCGCTCAACGCCCGCACCAACAAGCTGAGCACCGATAGCGGCGCGTATGTGGCGAGCGTCGTTGAGGACGGCCCTGCCGCCAAGGCCGGCATTCAGGAGGGCGATGTCATCACCAAGCTGGGCGATGACGAGATCACGAGCGCCGATGGCCTGATCATCGCACTGCGCAGCCACGAGGTGGGCGAGAAGGTCGAGATCACACTCATGCGCGGCAAGGAAGAGAAGAAGGTCACCGTCGAGCTGGGCTCCGATGAGGAGCTGCAGAACCAGCAGCAGGACGACAGTTCGACCGACACCGGCAACGGCGGTATTACCGACGAGCAGCTGCGCCAGTACCTGGAGGAGCTGCTGGGCCAGCAGGGCCAGGGTCAAGGTTACGGCCAGGGGTTCTAGCGAGCCGTATCGCACATGCCGATGCCAGAGGGGGCTGTCCCGCCAAGTGTGGGACAGCCCCTCTTTTCTTATTGATCCGTTGGGGACGGAGGAAAACGGATCACTTGGGGCTGACAAGAGGCCTGGTTCGGAATGGTCTGGACAGTTAGTTCAGATACGTATAAATCTGGGGCAGCTTGGGATGCGTTTTGAGCAATTTTTGATTGGGATGGGGCTCGAATGGGTGTTTGGAAGGGAGAGCGGGACGTTTACATGGTCTCGAGGAGCCCAAATTCGTCGAAACAGGGGTATTCGTGCCTGATTTAGCTCTAGGATTTATACGTATCTGAACTAACTGTCCACCCCAGTCTGGCGGCTGCCGATTCGGTGCGGTTTGAGACCGCTATTCGGCCCCTTTGCGACCGGTGGTACTCTAGTATCCGTTTGAAATCGAGCGAAGGAGTGCCGCTATGGAGCAATCGAGCCTGTTTGGTGACGGCGTGGACATCGATACCGAAACGCCCGCGAGCGCGGATGCCGCCGCACCGGCCGACGCCCGTGCCCAGGCGGCAGCGCGTGCGGCCGAGCTGCGCCACGAGCTCGATTACCACGCCTATCGCTACTACATGCTCGATGCGCCCGAGATCACGGATGCCGCCTTTGACAAAATGCTCGTTGAGCTGCAGGAGATCGAGGCGACCTACCCCGACCTGGTGACGCCCGACAGCTATACCCAGCGCGTGGGCGGCTATGTGAGCGAGCAGTTTACGCCGGTCACGCACATGGCACGCATGTATTCTATGGACGATGCCATGGATTTGGACGAACTCGACGCGTGGCTCCAGCGCACTGAGGATGCGCTTGGTGCCGGTAGCGTCACTTATACCTGCGAGCTTAAGATCGACGGTCTGGGCGTGGCGCTTACCTACCAAAACGGCACCTTTGTGCGCGCCGCCACGCGCGGCGACGGCACCACGGGCGAGGACGTATCGCTCAACGTGCGCACCATCAAGGATGTGCCCATGCATCTGTCCGAGCCGGCGCTCGCCCACATGGCCGCCGATCGCGAGCGCACCATCGAAGTACGCGGCGAGGTCTATATGCCCAAGGGCAGCTTTGTTCGTCTGAACGACGAGGCCGATGCCGAGGGTCGCGACCCCTTCGCCAACCCGCGCAACGCCGCCGCCGGCAGCCTGCGCCAAAAGGATCCCAAGGTCACGGCACGCCGTGACCTGGCCACCTTTATCTATGCCATTGCCGATACCGACCCGTTGCACGTCCACAGCCAGCGCGAGTTTCTGGACTGGCTGCGTAGCGCCGGCTTTAGCGTCAACCCCAACGTGGCTCGTTGCGCCACGCCGGCCGAGGTCCACGAGTTCTGTGCCCAGGCGCTCGAGCATCGCGGTGACCTGGACTACGACATCGACGGCGTGGTTGTAAAGGTCGATAGCTTCCAGCAGCAGCTCGACTTGGGCTTTACCGCCCGCGCGCCGCGCTGGGCCATCGCCTTTAAGTTTCCGCCCGAGGAAAAGCAGACCATCCTGCGCGAGATTCGCATTCAGGTGGGCCGCACCGGTGTGCTCACGCCGGTCGCCGAGTTCGATCCGGTGACGGTCGCCGGTTCCACCATAGCTCGCGCCACACTGCACAACATCGACGAGATCCGTCGCAAAAACGTTCGCGAGGGCGATACCATCATCGTGCACAAGGCGGGCGATGTGATTCCCGAGGTCGTGGGCCCGGTGCTCAATAAGCGCCCGGCTGATTCGGTCGACTGGCACATGCCCGAGGTCTGCCCCGTGTGCGGCAGCCCCGTGG
>CABUQI010000137.1 GCA_902493545.1 uncultured Collinsella sp.
CGGGCAGGAGGCTGCTCGCGGGGCAAAGAAGAGGGGCTTATTGGTGGCGGACCGAGGGGTTCGGCATGGGGTATTTGCCGCGGCCGCTCTTAAGGCATTACAGCTCGACGAGCTGGCCGGTCTCGGCGGCCTCCTTGATGGCGTTGAGAAGCGTGAGCGTCTTAACGTTGTCGGCGGGGGTCACGACGGGCTCGACCTCGCGGCGGACAACCTTCACAAAGTGCTTGAGCTGCATCTTGTGCGGCAGTGCCGGGTCGACGGCCGGAATCTCCATCTGCAGCGGCTTGTGCCAGTTGGAGGCGCCGTCGTAGGAGAACTGGTGTAGGCGGGGCAGCGACAGGGCGCCCTTAGTGCCGCCGATAAAGTAGGCGTCGGCGTCGAAGGGGCGGTACTGCGGATCCTCGCGAGCGGTGGCCTCCCAGTTCCAGGGGCTGGCGGTGGCGTCGGAGATGGTCATGCTCGCAAGCGCGCCATCGGCAAAACGGACGTTGACCACGGCGGAGTCCTCGGTCTCAAAACCGCGGGCGGCGCTGGACTGCATGCCCTGGACGGCAACGGGCTCGCCCAGCAGGTAGCGGAGCAGGTCGACGTCGTGCACCAGGTTGACCAGGATCGGGCCGGCACCCTTCTTGCGGCGCCACTCGACATCGAAGTACTCGTCATTCTTATAGATCATGTAGTGGAAGCTCGACACGGTGAGCTTGCCCAGCTCGCCGGCCTCGATGATCTCCTTGGCCTTGTTGACGAAGGGATTGTGGCGACGGTGCTGACCCACGAGCACGGGCACGCCAGCGGTCTCGGCCTCGGCGGCGAAGGCCTGGGCGTCCTCCAGGTCGTTGGAGATCGGCTTTTCGACCAACGGCACGATGTTGCGCTTCACAGCCTCGCGGGCAACGCCCAGGTGCAGGTCGTTGGGCGTGGCGATGATGACGGCCTCGGGCTTGACCTCGTCCATCATCTGGGCGGGATCGGTATAAAACGGCACGCCGGCGGCCTCGGCCGTGGCGCGGGCGCCCTCAAAGGCGTCGGCGATGGCGACGAGCTCGGCCTCGGGCTCCTCGGTGACAAAGCGGATGTGGTTGCGGCCCATGGCGCCGGCGCCGATAACGGCAATGCGGACGGGGTTGAGCTCAGACATTTCGACTCCTTAATACTGGTGACCGGTGGAATGCGACAAAGGGGCTGTCCCTTTGTCGCATCGGTAAAACTAGGCGGACTTCTTCTTGCTGTCGGAGACCATCATGTAGACGGTGAGCACGACGGCGATTGCGGCGATTACGATGGCACCGTAGAAGGACTGCTGGTAGGCGGCGCTGCCGGCCTCGGCGTGATACAGCACGGCGGTGATGGGCTGGCTGATCCAGGTGGAGGCGGCGTAACCCAAAAACATGATGCCGTAGTTGACGCCGATGTTGCTGGTGCCAAAGGCGCCTCCGGTGAGCGGCGGGTAGATGACGAGCAGGGCGCCAAAGCTAAAGCCGAGCAGGGCGAGCGCCACAAAGAACATGCTCTGCGTAAAGCTCATCGACATGATGACGAGCGCGACGATGGTGACGACAAGGCTGATGAGCAGCGACTTATAGGCGCCGAGCTTGTCGATGATCTGGCCAAAGGACAGACGACCGACCAGGTTGGCGCAGGTGTTGACGGAGACGACCACACCGCCGAGGGCGACGGCCGCGGCACTCGTGGGGTCGGCGAAGAGCTGGACGGCGGCGATGGAGGCAACCTTGCCCACGAGCAGGGTGCCCGCGGTGGCGGCAAAGGCGAAGGTGACGATGAGGACCCAGAAGCGCGGGGTCTTGACCATCTCGCCCGGGGTGAGGTCACCGAAGGTGCCGGCATGCGCGCCGCCCTTGGGGGCCTCGAAGCCCTCGGGCAGCCAACCGGCCTCGGGGGCCTTCAGGAACAGGGCGGAGGCGGCGATCGTCACAAAGAAGATGACGCCGAGTGCCTTGAGGGCGTCAAAGATGCCCAGGCTCGGGATGAGCAGCGAAGCGAGCACCGGGGACAGCACGGCGGGACCGGCGGTCGAAGCGGCCAGGGTGATGCCGGAGGCGAGACCCTTCTTGTCGATGAACCACTTTTGGCCGGTGGTGAGCGCCGGGTTGTAGCCCAGGCCGTTGCCGACAGCGGCGACGAGCGAGAACCACAGGTAGAACTGCCACGGCTCGGTGACGGTGCCGGACATGAACCAGCCCAGGCCGTAGCACACGGCGGCAGCGATCACGACGTTGCGCGGGCCGATCTTATCGGAGATGCGGCCGGCGAAGATGCCCGTCACGGCCATGATGGTCTGGAAGACGGGGAAAGCCCAGGTAAGGGCGCTCGACCACTCGGGGTAGACGGCGAGCAGATTCTTGCCCACGACGGAATACAGCGCGATGGAGCTGATGAAGAACATGGTGACGCACGCGGCGGAAAGCACGACGGCGCGACCCTTGTTGGAGTTGGTGGAAGCCATTGGACTCTTTCTCATCGATACGGGGGAGGGGCGGGCGTGTCCGCGGGGCCTCCCTGTTAGGTTGGTTTACTGGTCAGTCGGCTTGGCGACGCCGGACTCGTCGGACCAGAGCTCGACACCCTTGTTCTTAAGGTAGTTGTCGGCATAGGCGCGACGGCCGCCGGGCTTGGCGGTGAGGTCGCCCATCATGTTGGAGAAGCCGCCGTCGACCTTGATGGCGTCGCCGGTGGTAAAGTCCGAGCGCTTGGACGCCAGGAACATGACGGCGTTGGCGATATCGCTGACCTCGCCGATGCGGCGCGTGGCGATCAGACGGCTGCGGCTCTTTTCGACCTCGGGGTCGGCGTAGAAGTTGGCCGACATCGGGGTCTTAACGAAGCAGGGCTCGACGCAGTTGGAGCGGACGCCGTAGGGGCCCCACTCGGCGGCGAGCATCTTGGACATCATGTTGACGCCGGCCTTGGTGGAGCTGTACACGCCCGAGAACGTCTCGGGGGAGTGGCTGGCGACGGTCGAGATGTGCACCAGGCGACCCTGGCCGGCCTTGATCATCTCGCGACCAAAGCGCTGCGAGGTGATGAAGTAACCGGTGAGGTTGACGTTGAGCACCTGCTCCCAGTCGCTCAGCGGCAGGTCCTCCATGGCGGCGAAGCGCAGGATACCGGCGGTGTTGACGAGGACGTCGACGCGGCCGAAGTTGGCGATGGTTGCGTCGACGGCAGCCTGAACCTCGGCCTCGTCGGTGGCGTTCATCTTGTAGCCCTCGGCGTGGATGCCAAATTCGGCAGCGAGGTCGGCGGCAGCGGCCTTGACCTTCTCCTCGTCCAGGTCGAGCATGACGACGTTGGCGCCATTGCGGGCGAACTCGCGGCAGATCTCGGCGCCCATACCGCCGAGTGCTCCGGTTACGGCGCAGACATCGCCCTCGAGCTTAAGCCAGTTGCTCATAGGAACTTCCCTTCTTGTGCCTCCCGGTGGGTCGTTCCTATTAATCGACCCACGTGGTTTCCGCTGGTTATCGTATGCTTTGCATTTGCGCAGGTGAATTGCATATTTGTTAGAATGG
>CABUQI010000138.1 GCA_902493545.1 uncultured Collinsella sp.
GCTACGAACGACGCGGCTCGGGAACCACGAGCCTATCGGGGCTCGCGCCCTCGGCATCCATCAGGCTCACGTAGCGAATCGACGGATCCCCATACATCGCGTAGTAATAATTGCCCGTGCGCGCGCTAAAGCATCCGGTGTAGATAGTCTTCTCGAACTTGCCATCGCCCATCCTGGACGCTCCCTCGATCATCACCACGCCCTCGAGCGAGCGGAACATGCGAACGACGTTTTCGGTCTCGCTCTCCTTTTGCGGGTAATTGGCATTGAGGTACGCCGCCTTTACAAAACGGCTCGGCGAATAGCAATCGCCCGGAATGCCGCGCATGCCGGCACCGGCTCCATAGGGCTTAAGCTCGGCGCCACGCCACGTCGCCGTTTGCGGAAAATCGCTTGTAGCGGTGATATAGGTGCGTAGGTTTTCCATATGCCACGGGAAGGTCGGCTGGTTGGCAAGGGTGTCGACCGGATCGTCGTATACATGCAGGCCGTCGGCCATCATCTCGACCACGATGCTGCGCTGGCTGTCGCCGATAATCCAATGGAGCAGTGACACGCCCAGCCCCTCTCCGGCAGATTTGGCGACAATCACCGTATCGCGCAGCGCGGCCTCGACCTCATCGACCGTCGAGAACGTCGCTGCCACCCACAGGGGAAACTCATAGGCCGCGATATTGGTCTTTCCATCAACCGGGCCCTCGGCATACTCGGCATAGCCGGGAAAGTTGAGCCCCGCCACAGCCAGACCCGCATCGTTACCGCAATCGAAAAACATGGGATAGTTCTTGTAATCGATGCACATACCGATCACCGCGTGCGCCGCTGTCGCGTCGTCGATAAACGAATACGGAATGTGAAACCCGCGCGGCATCACGCGAACCTGTTGGCCGTAGTCAAAGCTCCAGTCGAGATTGCGGCCCAGATACATGTGGCCAGAATTATCGGTAAATCGAATACTCGTACACATAGCGCCTCCTAGCTTTACGTTCTTGCTAATTTCATTGTCTCCAAACAAAAAGGCGCTAAACACAAAAGCCCGGACATGACAACAATGTCATGCCCGGACTATTCAAGCAGGATAAACTCAACCAAGTTAACCCCGCAGGTCGTCTAAGGGGTCAAAGTGCCGCAGATTGCCACGAAAGAGGAGCGAAGCGTACTTAAGGTACGCGAGCGACGATTGAGCGGCAAGATGCGGTGCTTTGGTCCCCTTAGACCAACTTTCCAAGACAGTGGTCGATCATATGCTGGACCATCTGCGCCTCGAAGCCGACGAAGTCCTGCTTGCGCTCGCGCATCTTGCCGTCGACGATCACGTCATAAGCAACCTTGCACTTGATATAGCGCGTGGACTTGGTGACCTCCTCGTGCGTCAGGCAGCTCTCCTCCATCTTGCTGGCGCCCAGGCCAAACACCAGACGGGGGTTGTAGAGCACGTGGGGCTCGCCGGCATCGTCCAGGTAGACGCAAACCTTCTTGGTAACGCCAATCTGGTTAGCGGCAAGGCAGCCGGCATCGTCGAGCGACTTGATGGTATCGATCAGGTCCTGAGCAACCGACTCGTCCTCGACGGTCGCAACCTCGCAACGCTGGGACAGGATAGCCTCGTCGTGGCAAAGCTCTTTAATCATACGTTCCTCCATAGGGGTCGTTGTATCCGCTTAAGTATACGGTACCCACACATTTTCATGCGAAAAATACCGTCCGTCTGCTACAAAGCGCCGAACATCAACATGCGAGGAACAACAGCGTCGTAAAGGGGCTATAGTGGGTGAGTTCGTGTCAATCGGCCTAAACTCGGGGCCGAACAAGGAAAGGGTATGCATGGACGAACTATTTCACGTCAGCGAGCGCAAGTCCACAATCGGGACCGAACTCCGCGCTGGACTGACAACATTCCTGGCGATGGCCTACATCATCGCCGTCAACCCC
This sequence comes from uncultured Collinsella sp., assembly GCA_902493545.1. Classification (GTDB taxonomy): domain Bacteria; phylum Actinomycetota; class Coriobacteriia; order Coriobacteriales; family Coriobacteriaceae; genus Collinsella. Next base: position 1,933 of record CABUQI010000138.1, read on the forward strand.
GCGGTGCTCTCGGGCGCTGGCATCGATGCGGGAGCGCTCGCCTGCGCCACCTGCCTGGGCGCCGGCATCATGACCATCTGCATGGGCATCTTCGCCAACCGCCCGCTCGCCTGCGCGTCGGGCTTAGGCGTCAACGCGATGATCGCTGGAATCACCACCACCGTCTGCGGCGGTGACTGGCACGTGGCCATGAGCGTCATCTTCCTTGAGGGCGTCGTCATCTTGCTGCTCGTGCTTTGTGGCCTGCGCGAGGCCATCATGGACGCCATCCCGGTTGTCCTGCGTCACGCCATCTCGGTGGGTCTGGGCCTGTTCATCGCCATGATTGGCCTGTGCGATGCCGGCATTATCACCGCTGGCGCCGGTACACTCGTCGGTCTGGGCGACATCACCTCCCCCACCTTCATCGTCGGCATCATCTCCATCCTGGTGACAGTCGCCCTCGCCTGCCGCAACGTCCCCGGCTCGCTGCTCATCGGCATCGTCGTCGCCGTCATCGCCGGTATCCCCCTAGGTGTGACCCAGGCTCCGACCGGTATCATCGCCCCGCTCGATTTCTCGAGCATCGGTGGCCCCATCGCCGACGCCGGCGGCGTGCCTGCCATCGTCAAGGTCCTTACCGACCCCGCGCTCCTCGTCATCTCGTTCTCGCTGCTCATGAGTGACTTCTTCGACACCATGGGCACCGCGATGGCCGTGGCCAAGCAGGGCGAGTTCCTCACCGACGACGGCAACGTCGAGAATATCAAGGAGATTCTGATCGTCGACTCCGCCGCCGCTGCTGTGGGCGGTTTCATGGGCGTCTCCTCCATCACCACCTTCGTCGAGTCCACCTCTGGTGCTGCCGACGGTGGCCGCACGGGCCTCACCTCCGTCACCACCGGCGTGCTGTTCATTCTCGCCGCGTTCTTCTCCCCCATCGTCACCATCGTTTCCAGCGCCGCCACCTGCGGTGCTCTGGTCTACGTCGGCTACCTCATGATGAGCGAGGCCTCCGAGATTGACTGGTCCGACGTGTCGCAGGGTTTCCCGGCGTTCATGATTGTCGCCGGCGTGCCCTTCACCTACTCCATCTCTGCCGGCATCGGTCTGGGCTTTATCGCCTACGTAGTCGTCGCGCTCTTTAAGGGCGAGGCTTCCAAGATCAAGCCGCTTATGTGGATCGCAGCCCTTGCCTTCCTCGTCTACTTCTTCGTGGCGTAGCGACATAGTCTGCTAAAGCAAAACAACAAGGCGCGGAATCGCATCGAGCGGCTCCGCGCCTTTCTTTTAGCGTCTGCCCCCGTGCCAGCGTGCGACAATTGAGGCTGTCAATATCACAACACCGAGAGAAGCCTGCCTTGGAAGCGCATCATAAGCAGATAACCGTTTATTCAGAGTGTGTGGAAGGCGCGCCCGTCATCTACCTCCCCGTGGTTATGGGCGACGGTAGTGAAGTCTACGAGCGCTGCCGAGAGCTCGACTGCCCGCCATTCACCCTTATCGCCATTGGAGGGCTCGATTGGAATCGCGAGCTGAGCCCCTGGGAATGTGAGGGAACTATACGAGATGCCGAG
>CABUQI010000139.1 GCA_902493545.1 uncultured Collinsella sp.
CTTCTTGCGACTATAGATGCCGTAGACTAATCGCAAGAAAGGACTCGGTATGCAAACCACGCACATGGCGACCCCGGTACTGGAGGTCGCGCATCTCGAAAAGGCATATGGAGCGCTGGGCAACGTGACCCGTGCGCTCAACGACGTCAGCTTTACCGTCAACCGCGGCGAATTTGTGGGCATCATGGGCGCTTCGGGCTCGGGCAAGTCGACGTTGCTCAACTGCGTGTCGACCATCGATAGCGCCACGAGCGGCACGATCCGCATCAACGGGCAGGACGTTACGCGCATGAAGCAGGCTAAGCTTTCGCAGTTCCGCCGCGAGGAGCTCGGCTTTATCTTCCAGGACTCCAACCTGCTCGATACGCTCACGGCACGCGAGAACATCGCCCTGCCGCTCACCATCGCCCGCACAAACTCGGCAGAGATCTCGACCCGCGTGCAGGATGTGGCAGCGCGCCTGTCCATCAGTCAGGTGCTCGACAAGTATCCCTACCAGATGTCCGGCGGCCAGCAGCAGCGCGTTGCCGCCTGTCGCGCGCTTGTCACCGACCCCACCATGATCATGGCCGACGAGCCCACCGGCGCCCTCGATTCCAAGAGCGCTCGCCTGCTGCTCGAGAGCCTGGAGGCCCTGAATCGCCGCCTGCGCGCCACCGTGCTCATGGTCACGCACGACAGCTTTGCCGCCAGCTACACGAGCCGTGTGCTGTTTATTCGCGACGGCAAGATCTTCACCGAGCTGCGCCGCGGCGACACCGACCGCCGAGAGTTCTTCGACCGCATTATGGAGGTCGTTGCCATGATGGGCGGTGAGGGCTCCGATGCTCTGTAAACTCGCTTGGGGCAACGTCCGCCGCGCCGGCCGCGACTACCTCGTTTACTTGTTGACGCTCACCCTGGGCGTCACGGTCTTCTATGCCTTTAACACCGTCTCGATGCAGGTCGACATCGCCGGCATCGAGGAAGCGGGCTTGTCCGAGGTCATGGGTACCATGCTCGGCTACCTCACGTACTTTTTGGCCGGCGTCATGGCCTTTTTGATGGTGTACGCCAATAACTTCATCATGAAACGCCGCAAAAAGGAGTTTGGCCTGTACCAGGTACTCGGCATGGGGCGCGGGCGCGTCGCCACGATTATGGCGCTCGAGACGGTGATCGTTTCGGTCGGCGCCTTTGTCGCCGGCATCGTGCTGGGCGTGGGGCTCTCTCAGCTCATGGTATTCTTTACGGCCTCGCTCTTTAAGACACAGATCGCCAATTTCCACTTCTTCTTCTCGGTGCATGCGTTCAACCTGACCCTTGCCTGCATGCTCGTAATGTTTGTGCTCACGTTGCTGCTGAACCTTCTCGCCGTGCGTCGCACCAAACTCATCGAGCTTATGGGTGCCGAGCGTCGCAACGAGAGCATCAAGACACGCAACCCCTGGATTGCGATTGCCATCTTTGCCGTGGGCGTGGTGCTGGCGGGCGTGGCCTATTACCGTCTGCTACGTGATGGGTTCCCGCTCACCGCGACGGACAGCAAGCTGCAAGAGGGCATGAACCAGTTTGGCATCACGACCGCTATGGTTACCGTGGGCACCTTTGCCCTGTTCTGGGGACTCTCGGGCATGCTCATCAAGCTGCTGCAGAGCCTGCGCGGTGTGTATTGGCGCGGTCTCAACATGTTTACCGTGCGCCAGCTTGCGGCCAAGGTCAACACGGTGTGCTTTTCGATGGGCGTCATCGCGATGATCCTGTTTTTGGCCATCACCTCGGTGACGTGCGGCATGTCGATTGCCAACGTGATGAACGAGAATCTGGAGCGCTATACGCCGGCCGATATGTCGCAGACGTATATCTATTACACGCCCGATGATCTCGACCATTACAAAGAGTATGCTGACCCGTCTGAGGCCGATCGTATGGTGCCGGCTGACGCAACGGTCGACTTGTACTCTGCGTGGCATGGTGAGCTTGTCGATCCGGACAATGATACGGAGAGTATTTATGGTAAGTCGGCGGACAACAGCGTCGAGACCGGCAAGAAGGTCAATATCGCCGATGTTGCCGGTGAGCATGTGCAGATCGATTCGTATCTGAGTTATCCGCTTGGCGGCTCGGATCCTTCGGTGACTCCAGGTGAGATGTGCAAGACCATGGGCGAAAAGCTCCCCAAGGCGCTCGAGGGTAGCAACGCCGACACGACAGGCCTGTCTGTGACGCCGGCAAGTCAGTACAACAAATTGCGTCAGATGATGGGCAAGGAGCCGGTGAGCATTGGTCGCGACCAGTACTTGCTCACGTGTGATATGGGCGGCGAGCTGGTCGACATGTACACCAAGTATATGGCTGGCGGCCATGCCCTTACCTTGGGCGGGCATACGCTCAAGCCCGCAACCGATAAGTCGGACGAAGATACGGCGGCCATCGCCAACTCGGCGATGGGCAGTAATCCGGGTACCGTCGTCGTTGCCGACGAGCTGTTGTCCCAACTTAATCTGCAACCGTATTCCAGTAGCCTGCTCGTTAACTACAAACAGGGGATGGATACGACCGAGGCAGACGAGAGCATTAAATACACTGCGCTCGACAATCTGCTCGTTGACGGCAAGGAGCCGGGGTCGTGGGGATTCTTCATCACACGCTCCGAGATGTACGTGCAAGCAGCGCAAATGAACGGTCTTATTAGCTACCTAGCCATCTACATCGGCTTTGTATTGGTCGTTGCATGCGCGGCGATTCTGTCGATCCAGCAGCTCTCCAATGTGGCCGACGGCAGCCGCAGCTATCGTGTGCTGGCGCAGATCGGCTGCGACGACCGCCAGATCCGCCATTCGGTGATGGCACAGCAAGCGGTGTTCTTCCTGTTCCCGTTGGCGGTGGGCTTGGCGCACTCCTTTGTGGCGCTCAAGGTGATTATCGACCTGGTGAGCACGTTCGGCCACATGAGCATCGGTGGCACGGTGGGCCTCACCTGTGCGATCTTCTTGGCATCCTACGGCGGCTACTTCCTGGTGACCTACCTCATGAGCACCGGCATGGTGCGAGCCGCCATCGCCACCTGCCACAGCGAGTAACAAGCGGGCAAAACCGTCGCAAAACCAGAGGCGTATGACCGCCGCGAAGGGACCAGAGGCCCTTTCGCGGCGGTTTTTGCCAACCTGGTGCGTCTCAGATACAAGTGAGTAGACTGTTTTGAACCTGCCGAGCACATCGCGACAAATGCTCAATAAAACCGCAGGTCAGAGCTATGTCGTTTTGGGGCGTGCTCGGCCTTCTGCAAAAAGCCTACTCACTTGGTTTTTCTGCTAGAAGACCGCCACGAGGGAAGGCAACTCCCCCGGGTAGTCGTTGGGGACGTTCTTAAACGACTAGTCAAACAAGAACGTCCCCAATGACTACTTTGCGGGCAGCTAAAAGAGCCCCATCCTAAATTAGCTACCCCGCCAACACCGCAGGTAGAGCAAAAGTCAGCGAAAGCCCGCCAGAGCGAGCAA